>CAQOYX010000030.1 GCA_948852375.1 uncultured Clostridia bacterium | reverse complement strand
CGTTTTTTGCGTCTTCTAGGTCTGCTGGTTCTTGTATTCAGTTTATGGGAAAAGATTATACTGTTCGTGAATTAAATGAAGATTCTTTTAATGAAGGTTTTGATTTTGCAATATTTTCTGCTGGTGGAGAAACTTCAAAGAAATTTTCTCCTATTGCTGTTAAAAAAGGTTGCATAGTTGTTGATAATAGTAGTGCTTTTAGAATGGATAAAAATGTTCCTTTGGTTGTACCTGAGGTAAATCCTAAAGAAATAGAGACTAATCAAGGAATTATAGCAAATCCAAATTGTTCAACGATTCAAGCTGTTGTTGCTTTAAAACCACTAGATGATAAATATAAAATTAAAAGAATTGTTTATTCTACTTATCAAGCTGTATCTGGTGCTGGAAAATCAGGAGTAGATGATTTAGAAAACAGTATGAAAGGATTACCAAACCAAAAATTTCCTCATCAAATATTAAATAACTGTTTACCACATATTGATGTTTTTCTAGATAATGGTTATACAAAAGAAGAAGAAAAAATGATAAATGAAACTAGAAAAATCTTAAAAAAACCAGATTTAAAAATAACTGCAACTACTGTAAGAGTTCCTGTTGTAAACTCTCATAGTGAGAGCATTAACATAGAATTTGAAAATGATTTTAATCTAGAAGAATTAATCAATACATTAAAAAATTCACCTGGCATTATTGTTCAAGATGATGTTAATAATAACGTATATCCTCTTGCAACAAATGCAAATGGGCATGATGAAGTATATGTTGGAAGAATTCGTAGAGATTATAGTGTTCGGAAGTGGTGTGAACATATGGGTTGTTGCAGATAATATAAGAAAGGGTGCTGCATCTAATGCCATACAAATTGTAGAAAAAATGATTGAAGGAATCCGCTAAATTAATCCGGATTCCTTCTTTTTTCTTAGATATAGTAGGGACCTTTGTCTTCCTTAAACATTTTTATAGCTATATAAATCATATATGCCAGTCCTGCTATAAAATATGCTGAAACCACTACACCAATTACTTTAAGTGCTTTTTTCATATTGTTTTTTTCCTCCTGTTGCACTCTTCAACTATTTTTTTACTTATATGTTAATTATATAATATCTAATCGTTATTTGTCAACATCTTTTGTGTATTGTAATTCCATCATTAATAAATTGCAACATCATGGCTATGTATACATCCAGAGCATGTTGTATTATGCGTTTTTTCTAATGCAGTGGTATCTTTTCCTATTTTTTTATAATAATCAATTATAGCAGTTTTTACCGCTTCTTCTGCAAGTACTGAACAATGTAGCTTTACTGGTGGAAGCCCATCTAGTGCCTCTACTACCGCTTTATTTGAAAGTTCTAATGCTTCATCAACTGATTTTCCTTTTATTAATTCTGTTGCCATACTACTTGTTGCAATTGCCGCACCACATCCAAATGTTTTAAACTTTACATCTACTATTATATTATTTTCTATTTTTAAATAAATCTTCATTATATCTCCACAAACCGGATTACCAACTTGTCCTACACCATCTGCATTTTCTATTTCTCCAACATTTCTTGGATTTGTAAAATGATCTACTACTTTTTCTGAATACATTATTTTTACCTCTTTTCTTTTTTAATGATAAATTTAAAGACCCCTTTATTTAAGGGGGCTGTAGCCATAATTGACTGTAAGGTCTTACACTTTTTTATTGCCTTTTATAAAATCTTCATATACTGGAGACATGTTTCTTAGCCTTTCTACTACTTCAACTAATGTATCTACTAGAAAATCTATATCTTCTTTTGTATTTTCTTCTCCTATTGTTATTCTGAGTGAGCCATGTGCTATTTCATGTGATAATCCTATTGCAAGTAATACATGTGATGGATCAAGTGACCCTGATGTACATGCTGAACCGCTTGATGCACATATTCCTTTCATATCTAGGTTTAGTAATAAAGATTCTCCTTCTATAAATCTAAACGAAATATTTGCATTTCCAGGTAATCTTTTTGTTCTATGCCCATTTAACTTAACATATGGTATTTTTTCTTCTACTTGTGCTATATAGTAATCCCTTAACTTAGTAAGCTTTTTATTATATTCATCAAAATTTTCATATGCAAGTTCTATTGCTTTTCCCATTCCTACAATTCCTGCAACATTTTCTGTTCCTGCACGCTTATTTCTTTCTTGATGTCCTCCATCTTGTATTTTATCGAATTTTACACCTGACTTTACATATAATGCTCCCATTCCTTTTGGTCCATAAAATTTATGTGCAGACATTGAAAGTAAATCTATGTTTAATGCATTTACATCTATTTTAACATTTCCAATTGCTTGAACTGCATCTGTATGGAAATATATATTATGTTTTTTTGCAATTTCTCCTATTTCGCAAATAGGCTGTACTGTTCCAATTTCATTATTTGCAAACATAACAGAAATAAGTATTGTTTTATCTGTAATTGCTTCTTCTAATTCTTTTAAACTAATTAACCCCTCACTATCTACATTTAAATAAGTAACATTAAATCCTTGCTTTTCTAAGTTTTGACATGTGTGTAATACTGCTGGATGTTCTATTTTTGTGGTTATAATATGATTTCCTTTTTCTCTATTTGCATATGCTACACCTTTTATAGCTAAATTATCGCTTTCACTTCCACATGAAGTAAAATATATCTCTTTAGGACTAGCACCAATAGCATTTGCTACCTTATGTCTAGAAGCTTCTACCACTTTTTTAGACTTTCTACCTATGCTATAAATAGAAGATGCATTTCCAAAATTCATACTAAAATAAGGAAGCATTTCCTTTACAACTTCTTCCTTTGTAGCAGTAGTTGCTGCATGGTCAAAATATCTTAATTTTTCCATTTACTTTCCTCTTTTCTTCTTGGTTATCTTTATCTAACATTTTATTATGATATTTAATTTTGTTAAGTACTTTTGTATATTATATGAAAAAATTTTGTAAGTTATACAAAACCTTTAGAACAAAATTATCTTTCATAAAGATAAAAAGCCAATAAAAGGATAGATGTTCTACCCTTTTATTAACTAATCAATTAAATTAATCTCTTCATTCTATCAAAATCAGTGTCTAGATCATCATCTATTATTAAAATATATTTTGATAATTATCATTTATTTTAAATTCTCTTTCTAATACAGCATTCTTATATGTCCCATATCTCTTGCACTACTTTGACCAAGCATATAATATAACCACATACTATAGCATAATATTTTCTTGAGTTTTCAGAAATTCTTTACGCTTTATATCATATAACTACTCATAAGTGCTTTTACATAATTTGAAACAGTATTAATCGTTCTCAACAAAAACTATTGGATAAGGATAACAATTTAATATTCCTTTTTACATTTCTAATTCTTCTATATTTACAATTCCTTTCACTTAATTTTATTTCAAATTTTCGCTACATCTATGACATATTGTAGGATTATCTTTGTCTTCTCCAACAGTTTCAGAATACATCCAACATCTTTCGCATTTCTCTCCTGGAGCTTGTTCTACTCTTACACCTACTATAGCATCCTTATCTACTTCTTCTTTTCCTTTTTTAATTTCAACAGCTGAAACTATAAATATTTCTTTTAAAAGTTCTTCCTTTCCTTTTATAAATTCATAGTCTTTTCCATCTGCAAAAAGAATTACTTTTGCTACAAGTGATAATCCTATTTCTTTGTTTGCTCTTGCAATTTCAAGTTTTTTTGCTACTTCATCTTTTATCTTTATGTATTTTGCCCATTTTTCTTCTAACTCTTTGTTATCATATTTAGGATTTACTTTTGGATAGTATGCAAGCATTACACTATCATTACTTTCTCCACTCTTGTGTGGCATAAATTTCCATATTTCTTCTGCTGTATAACATATCATTGGTGCAAGTATTCTAACTAAAGTTGATAATATTTCATACATTACAGTTTGTGTTGCTCTTCTTTCTATAGAATCTGTTTTTTTAGTATATAATCTATCTTTTATTATATCTAAGTAAAAAGCACTCATATCTACGACACAAAATTGATTTATTGCATGGTATGCATTGTGGAAATCGTATACATCATAGCTTTGGGTACAATCTTTAACAAGTTTATTAAGTCTTAATAAAGCCCATTTATCAATTTCTTGTAAATCTTCATAGACAACTGGTTTATTTACATCAAAATCACTTATATTTCCTAAAATATATCTTGCAGTATTTCGTATTTTTCTATAAACTTCTGTTACTTGTTTTATTATGTTTTTAGAAGCACTTATATCTGATTTATAATCTGATGATAATACCCATAATCTTAATACATCTGCACCAGATTCATTTATAACATCCATTGGATCTATTCCATTTCCAAGGCTCTTAGACATTTTTCTTCCTTGCTCATCAATTGTATAACCATGTGTTATAACTTCTTTATAAGGTGCTTTTCCTTTTGTTGCAATAGAAGTTAATATTGATGATTGGAACCATCCCCTATATTGGTCACTTCCCTCTAAGTATAGGTTTGCTTCTGGAAGACCACGCTCTACTAACACTGATTCATGAGTAGATCCTGAATCGAACCATACATCCATTATATCTGTTTCTTTTTTGAAGTCTGTACATCCACAATGAGAGCATTTTGCATTATCTGGCATTAATTCTTTTTCAGATAAACCAAACCATGCATTTGAGCCTTTTTCTTTAAATATCTCTTGAATCTTTGCTAAGCTATCAGTTGTTACATATTCTTTTTCACAGTTTTTACAATAGAATACTGGTATTGGTACACCCCATGTCCTTTGACGAGATATACACCAATCATTTCTGTCTTCAACCATTTTTGTTATTCTTTCTTCTCCCCAAGCTGGATACCATTTAACACCTTTTATTGCGTCTATAGTTTCTTTTCTAAAACCATCAACTGATGCAAACCATTGGTTTGTTGCTCTATATATTACTGGATGTTTACATCTCCAACAATGTGGATATGAGTGGTTTACAACTTCAGATGCTAACAAATATCCATTTTCATCTAACCATTTTATTATTTCTTTATCTGATTTTGCATAATACATTCCCGAAAATGGTCCTGCTTCTTCTGTTTGATGACCTTTTGAATTAACTGTTACTACTATATCTAATCCATTTTTTATTCCACAATAGTAATCTTCTTTACCATATCCTGGAGCTGTATGTACTGCACCTGTACCTGTACCAAGTTCTACTAAAATTGTATCTTCACTTCCTAGTACTACTCTTGAAGTTCTATCTAAGAAAGGATGTTTACATATTACACCCTCTAGTGCATTTCCTTCGAATTCAGCTATTTGTTTATATTCTTTTATACCTGCTTTTTCCATAACAGTTTTAACAAGTTCAGTTGCTGTTATTACTTTTTCTTTTCCTATATCTACTATACTGTATTTGAAATCTGCTCCTATTGTTATTCCCATATTTCCTGGTAATGTCCAAGGTGTCGTTGTCCATATTAATATAGATGTGTTTTCGGTTTCAAATAATCCCTTAGAATCTATAACTGGGAATTTTACATATGCTGTATTTGAATTTATATCTTTATATTCAATTTCAGCTTCTGCAAGTGCTGTTTCGCAATCTGTACACCAGTATACTGGCTTCAATCCCTTATATATATATCCTTTTTTATACATATCTGCAAATACACCTATTTGGCAAGCCTCCATTTGTGGCTGGTATGTTATATATGGGTTATCCCAATCAGCTAATATTCCTAAACGTTTGAAACCTACAATTTGTTTATCTTTATAATCCATTGTAAATTGCTTACATGTATCTCTAAATGTATTTATTGGTATTTCATCTCTATTTAAACTTAATTTTTCTATTGCCTTTTTCTCTGTTGGCATACCATGTGTATCAAATCCTGGTATAAATGGTGTGTAATATCCTTGTAAGTTTTTATATCTTACTATTGTATCTTTTAATATCTTATTTAAAGCATGACCTAAATGTATTTCACCATTTGCATATGGTGGTCCATCATGTAAAACAAAAGGAACTTTCCCTTCATTTTTCTTTAGCATTTTTTCATATAAACCTTTTTCAAAAATATCTGCTAATATTTTAGGTTCGTTTTCTGGCAAACTAGCTCTCATTGGAAAGTCTGTTTTTGGTAAATTTAGCGTTGTACTATAATCTTTCTTTTCTTCGCACATATATATAATTCCTCCTTATATTAAAAAGCCCATTTCTCCTATATTTTAGGACGAAATGGGCCAAAAAACTTTTTCCGCGGTACCACCTAATTTAGAAATACACGTACATATTTCTCTCTTTAACACTTTATAACGTAAGCTAATCCGATTTACCCTACTATATTTTCAGATAAATAACAAAAAGGTGATAACAAATAATTTATTATGCTACTAGAATCCCACCAACACTAGCTCTCTTTAGCTTTTACATCACTGCCTTGTCCTTTTTATTGTCTTTTCATATATATATATCATAACACTTTTTTCTAACATGTGCAATACAAATTTTTCAGAATTTTTTGACTGGAATATCTTTACCCTAATATTCCATGATTAATTGCTTTTTTTTTGTAACTCTTACAAAATTTTTTTCCATTTTTTCTATATATTTTTTTGTTTTCAATTTTTACACTCCCCTTTCTGTTGGAAGATTTTTTTACAAACAAAAAATCTTCCATTTTACTGATTGATTTTCATATCTATCTGTTCTTAATTTAATAAATGCAACTAAAATTTTCTAATAGATTGAGTGGACAGTAACCAAACAATTCTATACATTTCCGTTCAATTCTTTCTACCATATGTTTTCACTCCTTTTTATATTTGAGCATCAACTACTACAACAATATTTTAACATATTTTACCTACTATAATTTTACACTAACCTATGAGTTTTAATTCTGGGGATTTTCCAAGATATTAATATTTACCTCCACATTATATAAAAAATGACTCAAGGCTTCGAAAGTTTCTTGAGTACCACTCATATATATGTTAGCATATTTTTTATTCTCCTCCTATTGTTCTTTCTTTTATAACTTAATGGAGCTTCCAACGGGAATTGAACCCGTGACCTCTACCTTACCAAGGTAGCACTCTACCTACTGAGCTATGGAAGCATTTTGAATTTACAAATTTTATTATATGTGTTACAATTACTTTTGTCAATAATTTATTAACAATTTTTTATAGGAGTTGAATATTAATGGCTATAATAGAACATAATTTTGAAATAGGTTTTCGTGATGTTGGTAAAAGTAATAAATTAACTAATACTGCTTTACTTGGATTTTTAGAAAATACTGCAGGTAAACATTCAAATTTAGTAGGATATGGTTTAAATGATATTCAAAAAACTGGTCTTACTTGGGTATTATTAAATTGGAAAGTTAAAGTTTTTAAAAGACCTTTCTACAGCAATACTATTCTTATCAAAACTTGGGCAAGAGATGTTTTTAAATTTTATACTTTTCGTGATTTTGAAGTATATGATTCTAATAACGATAAAGTTGCAATTGCAACTACAAAATGGGTTTTGATTGATGCAAAAACAATGAACATGATAAAAATTCCCGATGAAGTTATTGCTCCATATGAAACAGAAACTAAAAAAGTATTTCTTCAAGAACCTGAACCAAATAAATTAACAGAACCTAAAGATTATTATTCTACTTTAACATATGTTGTACAAAGAAAAGATATAGATATTAATCGGTCATGTACATAATGTTTCTTATTTAGATATAGCATATGAAGCATTACCTGCAGAAGTATATGAAAATGCATCTTTTGATTCTTTTGAAATTATGTATAAAAAAGAAGCAAAACTTGGTGACACAATTAAATGCTTTTATTCAAAAATAGATACTTCTCATTATATTGTAATGAAAACAGAAGATGAAAAAACGGTTCATTGTATTGTTAAATTTTACTTTTAAAGTAAATTATAACTATATTATAACTTTAATATAAAAAGGAGTAAATTAGTTATGGCTTTTGATGGAATTGTCACAAAACAAATAATTAATGAATTAAATTCTTGTTTAATAAATGGTAAAATAAATAAAGTATTTGAACCTAATAAGAATGAAATCTTATTAGGTATTTATGCTGGGCGGAAAAAACTTTTGCCTATTAATAAATATTGATGCTACAAATTATCGTATGCATCTTACTACTTCTTCTAAACCCAATCCCCTTAATGCACCTAATTTTTGCATGCTTCTTAGAAAGCATTTAATTGGAATGAAAATAAAATCTATTTCAAATAACGATTTAGAAAGAATTGTTACTATTGAACTTGCTCGGATTTAATGAATTAAATGATTTTATTACGAAAAAGTTAGTAATTGAACTTATGGGAAAACATGGTAATATTATTCTTTTAAATGAAAATAATATTATAATAGATAGTATGAGACATTTAGATATTTTTTCACATTCGACAAGAGATATTCTACCTGCTCATGAATATATACTACCACAAAGCAATAAAATTAGTTTTTTAAAAATTAACTCTTATGAAGAATTTTATAAAACAATCTTTTCTTATGTATCTTTAAATGAAAGATTACCTTTTAATAATGATTTTAATGAAAATGTGCATACACCTATTTCTCCTAATGAATATTTTAATGTTAACAAACACATTATTGATACTACTGACTGTATCTATGCCATTATAAATACTTTTACAGGTATAAGTAAAACTTTTTTATATTACTTATTGCAAAAGTTAAATTTATCAGATGTTAATCTTTCTAAACAAGAACTTGAAATATTGTATATTGAGATGAAAAATATTATAAACTCTTCACATCTTTATTGCACATTTTATAGTATTAAGAACAAACTAGATTATGTAATAGATACCACTACAAATAATAATTTTCTTAATGTTAATTTCTTTATAGATGACTTTTATTCAAAAAAAGAATTAACAGAAGAATTTGTAACATATAGAAACAGTATTTTGAAACTCATTCTAGCAGAATTAAAAAAATATACCTCTAGACTTAATAATATGAACAAAAAACTTGAAGAGTGCAGTAATATGGACAAATATAAACTATATGGAGAATTGATTATAGCTAATTTATATAAAATAGATAATAACAAAAATATAGATAAAATAGAATTAGAAAATTATTATACTAATAATACCTTAATTACAATACCTTTAGATAAAACAATATCCCCTGCATATAATGCTAAAAAATACTTTAAAAAATATAATAAACTAAAAAATGCATGTTTGATAGTAAATGAGCAAAAAAAGGATACTGCAAACGAAATAGATTATATTGAAAGCATAATTTATGAACTAGAAAATGCCAAAAATATTTCTGATATTCATGCAATATATGAAGAAATATCTGAAAATATAATATTCAAAGATACTTTAAAAATTAACAATTCCATGGTTAAGAAAAATAAAACAAATAAATCATTAAAAAAGAAACAATCTGAAGATGCATTTTTACCTATACCTTATACTTTAGATGGTTACACAATATATATCGGAAAAAACAATAAACAAAATGATTATCTAACATTAAAATTTGCACATAATAATGATTTATGGTTCCATACAAAAGATATTCATGGTAGCCATGTTATTTTAAAAACAAATGGTAATGAAATAGAACAGGAATTAATAAATAAATGTGCAAGTATTGCTGCATTTCATAGCAAAGCATCTAACTCATCTAATGTACCTGTAGATTACACATACGTAAGGTATGTAAAAAAGCCTTCTAATTCTAAACCTGGTATGGTAATATATACGAATTATAATACTGTAAATGTACAGCCAAATAACTTTGATTTGTAAATATTATTTTTTACATCTTATTATGAATTTTATACACAACTCATATAGAGAAACAGAAATATCAATTTTAATAAAAAATTAATTGGTTATTTTAGAAAAATAGTATATAATGTAAAAAGAGGATGTGAATAATTTATGAAATTTTTGAAAAGATTATTTCTTGCCATTGTTATCTTAGTAATACTTGTAGTTGGTGGAATTGCTTTTATGGGATATAGTATGTATCATGAAGCTATTTCTAAAACTAGCATTGCTGATAAAATAGCTAAAATTAAAGAAGATGAAAATTATGTATCTATTAATGATATTTCTAATGATTTTAAGAATGCACTTATTGCTATTGAAGATCATAGATTTAAAGAACATAATGGTATAGATATTATTACTACTACTAGATCAATGCTTGAAAATATACAAAAAAAAGATATTGTTGCAGGTCGGAAGTACTATTACTCAACAAACTGGTAGACTTTTGTATTTTACACAAGAACAACGCTTTACACGAAAAGTAGCAGAATTATTTGTAGCTTTCGATTTAGAAAAAAATTATTCTAAAAATGATATATTAGAATTATATATTAATATTATTTACTATGGAAATGGATATTATGGAATTCGAGAAGCAAGTCTTCGGATATTTTAATAAAGAACCAAAAGATTTAAACTTATATGAAGCCTCTCTTCTTGCTGGAATTCCTAATGCTCCTAGTATATACGCTCCTAATAAAAACCTAAATCTTGCAAAAAAAAGGCAGTCAGCCGTTCTTTCTGCAATGGTAAAATATAATTATATTAGTACAGACCAAAAATTAGAAGCTATGAAATAAATCTGCACTGTTTTCTACTAGCTATACATTATAAAAAGGTTCCTAAACAAAGGAAACCTTTTTTTAATTCTTAGACATTTTTGTTTTAGTTATTTTATTTGAATAAACTCTATCCATTACTTTGTCAGAATAATGCTTATCTAGAAAAGCATCTAATTTACTATGTGCCTCTATTTTTTGCACTCTTGCATTCTGTCTTGCTCCAGCTACACAGGATATTCCTACATTCATCATCATAAAAATTGCAAAAACTAAAGTAACATATTTAAACTCATTCCTGCAAATATATATGTCCATTTTCTTTATTACAGGTAATATAAATTTTACAAAAAAAACTCCTGCAATTCCCCAGCAAAAGCAAAATAATAAACTTGTCCTTCCCCCTATATTTAAAAACATATCAGTATAATCCCAAGACACTGTTCCAAAGCATATTTCCTGAAATAATGAACAAAAGTATTCAATTCCTCCACCTAAAATCATACTTAGTACAAATACTTTCTTCATATCTTTTACATTACTTATAATAATATAATACAAAACTAATCCTATTCCATATACTGGTATAAATGGTCCATATATTAGCCCTTGCCTTATTTTAAAAGTTTTGTCAAATATTAATCCTACAATTGTTTCCATTATACAGCCAATAATACTTCCTATTAAGAAAATCCAAAAAATTTTAACACATTGCTTTTTTATTTCTTGAACTTTACTTTTTTCCATTGTTACACCCTCTTTTACTACATATTTTATTACATTTCTTTGTTTTGGTAATTTATCCCTTTTATTAGTATAATATCATATAATTATTAATTCTTTATTAACAAATCTTTAAATATTGTATTATATTATTACTTTATTTTTTAAACTCATTTTTCTATTCTTTAAAATTTCTATTTTTGCTCTTACTTAGTTGAAATGTTTTTAAATAACATCTAATATTGTCTTATTTTTGTATATATTTGAATATAGTAGACAAAAATGTCGACCCTACATTTTTTTATTCATATACATTTCTAAAATATATACTGCAGAAATAGTATCTACTATTTCTCTCTTTTTGTTTTTATTAACATCTAACAAATTCATAGTTTTATGTGCTGCAACTGTTGTTAGTCTTTCATCTATTTCTACTATTTTTATTTTTGAAAATTTGCAGTTTAGTTTATGTATAAACTTTTTTGTTATATTTACTCTAACAGATGCTGTACCATTCATATGAAATGGCATTCCAATTGCTATTGTTTCTATTTCGTACTTTTGTATAATTTCTTCTAACCTTTTTAGTACTACTTTGTCATTTCCTTTATGGTGTATAGTTTCAAGCCCTTGTGCTGTTATTCCGAAGAGCATCTGAAACTGCTATTCCTACTCTTGCATCTCCATAATCTATCCCTAATATTCGCATATTATTCATCTAACCCTATATAATTTTTTACCATCTTTTCTAATAATTCATCTCTTTCAATTAAACGAATTAAATTTCTTGCATCTTTATGGCTTGTAATATATGTTGGATCTCCTGATAGAATATATCCAACTATTTGATTGATTGGATTATATCCTTTTTCTAGTAATGCTTCATATACTGATTTTAGAATTTCTTTTGCCCTTATGTTTTTGTCCTTTTCAACTGTAAAACTCATTGTTTTATCCATATCCATAATACATTTCCTCACTTTCTTGTCTCAATTTTTTAACACTACAATATTTTCATACTACTTTTCATATGTTTAAGCACATATGGATTTCTTTTACCATATTAACTTATACTAAATATTATTTATATCATTTTCATTCTTATCCGCATTATCTAGATATTCTTCTAGTTTTTTAGTTATATTTTCAAGTGCTGTTCCCTTATAGTATGTTGTTAAAACAAAGTTTAATTTTGGACTTATCACATCAAGCTCTCCTTCATCTTTTTCTAATACTACTTCTTCTATCTCTAATTTTTCTAAGTTAGCCTTTAAGTCTTCTACAAATTCTGCAACACCATCTATATCTACACCTGAAAATACTATTGCAAATTTAGGTCCCATATATCTTACAAATACATATTCTGATGAAATATTATTACTAATATAATTAGCAATCTCTGTAATCATGTTATTTCCAGTTTCTCTATTGTATAGTTTGTTTATATACTCTAAATTTGTTATTCTAAACATACATACTGTAGAAGTTGGATATTTATCAATCGTTTTTTTGCCTTTACCATATAAATATTCTGCTGAATTAAGGTCTGAAAATAAATCTTTTCTTGCAATATTCTCTACCGTATTTTGGTAAGATATAGTTTTATATACCGCTATAATATTTTCTTTTACAACTTCTAGTATTGTAGTATCTATTTTATCAAAAGCATGAGACTCTCCGCTTTCTATTATCCAATATCCAATATATACATTATCTATATATAAAGGAAAGAACATTGCTGATCTTGCTCTTCCAAATTCCATTGTTTGATATGGTAGTCTTTCTGTTTCATTATTTACTGTAACATATTTAGGAGTAGCAGTTGTAATACTATCCTTAAAAATTTCTTGATTATGAAGATTTCTTAAAGCTTCCCAATGTTGTTCTTGTACATTAGATGCTTTAATAGCATATTCTGTACCATCAAACATAACTATTGTAGAATATTTTATATCATATTTTTCTATTAGGATTTCATTTATTTTTTCTATTTTCTCATCTACTGTTGTATATTCTCCTATTGTATTCATAAAATCTTGTAATACATTTAAGCCTGTTATTTTTTGATTAATCGTATTAAAATTTTGTATTCTTTTATATACAACAATATTATATATTATAAGTGCTATAATTATTACCACTAATATGATTAGTACATATATCACGGATATCACCTCTATTTTCTTCTTTTTTTATTATAATCATCTACTGGTCTATATTTATTACTTAATAATGGATATACCATATTTCCTAACTCTTTTAATGCATTCATGAAATTTTTTGGGTATCCACTTAATGAAATTTTACAGTTTACTAATCCCTCTAAGTATTTTGCATATACCTGTTCTTCAAAAGGTATTGTACAATATTTTACATTATCTTTATTAAATAATTCTGTCATAAATGACATTGATGGTTCATTATAAAATGACATTCCTCCTATAATTATCTTAGGATTTAGGCTTTTTATTCTTGCTTGTTTATTAATAACTACTCTTATTTTTTCTTGTAATAATATGTTTTTTGCTTTTAATTCACGTAAAAATGCTGTAAGTGGTTGTATTGTAAGAATATCCATACTTTGTACAAAATATATCTCTTGAGAACTAGAAAAATATGCCATATCAGTACCAAAATCGCAATCCAATAATACTAAAGAATAGTTCTTTACTAATGTTTTAAGAATTTCTTCACAATTTTGATTTTCTTCTTCTCCTTCTGTAAGTGGTAGTGATGTATATACTGTTAAATCCTTATTTACTTGTATTCCTGCAGTTTCTCCTACTGCTAATTTGTCCATACAATCCATAGCAATTTTTCTTAAATTTTCTTCATTTTTTGTATATATATAATAGGAATTTTTATTTTTTGTTACATCTAATATTGCTGTTTTAATACCCATTAAAGAAAGATGTTCTCCTAAAGTATTTACTAAGAAAGATGTACCATTTTTTGTTGTTCCTACAAAAGATACTATTTTTTTCTCATTGGTTAAAAGACTTTCAATATTTATACTTTGTACAATATTATTTGTATTAACAATTTCTCTACTGTTTTGGTTTATATTATTATATTCGTTATTATATGATTGATTATTATACTGATTACTATATGATGGATTACCATTCATTGAGCTATCATTATATTCTTGACTTACATACATTTGATTTTCACTATATGTTTGATTTCCATTCATTTGATTATTTGCATATTCTTCATCATACATCTGGTTTTCAACATATGTTTGATTTCCATTTATTTGATTACTATTATATATATTCCTATTATTTATCTGTTTGTTAACATATTGACCATTATTTCTTTGATTCTCATAATCTGTCTGATTTCTATTAACATTTTCTTGTCCATAGAATTTTTCTTCATTATTTATCTCTTCTTCAAAACTAGGTAATACATTATTAAGTTTTGATTCCATTGTTTCTTCAAAACCTGGTAAAACATTTTCTTCTAATTCTGGTAAAATTGTTTGTTTGGTTTCTTCGTTTTCTATATCAAATAAATTTATAGAATTTTCTACAGATGTTACTTCTTGCGGTACAACTTTTCTTGGTCTTCCTCTTCCTCTTTTTGCAGTAGCTGGCTTAGGTTCAGCATTTTCATCAACAATTTTTTTAGGTCTTCCTCTTCCTCTTTTAGGTGGTTGTATATTTGGAGCGTTTTCTTCTTTACTAGCTCCTAATTGTGAGTCTGATTTTAAACTTGATTGTACTGTTCCTTTTAATTCTAATTCATTTTCTTGATTACCTATTTGTAATTGTTCTTCTAGTAATGTTCTTGCATTTGTAAATTGTTCTTGTGTTCTTTTTTCTTGTTGTATATTATTTATTTCTTCTGGTCTAGTTAATTCATCATCTAACAAATCTTGTAAAGATACTTCTTGTTTAGTATTGTTTTTCTGAATATTGTCTTGCATGTTATAATTTGACATTTCATTTCGTATTTCTTGTCTTGGCATTATTCTCTCTGCCATGTTTTGTCTTTGATTTGCTTGTCCTAATATTTCTTGTGGTTGTTGTTCTTGTCTATTTAGCTTTGTTACTTTTCTAGCATTTATCGCTGATGGAACTATAACTGGTTTTGTCATTTTAGGTTTATTTAATTGATTTTCTATAAAATCAATTTTAATTGCCTCTTCTTTTTTCTCTTCTTTAATTGGTTTTTGTACAGTTTTTCTAGAAAAAGACATAATTTCTTGATATTTTGGTGATTTTGTTTCAAGAACTGCTTTTACATTTAATGGCAAAAATTTAACAATTACTTTTAATTGTGAATCTGTATATTGTGTTGCTATACTATTAAAACTATCAACATATGCATCTTCGTTTTTTCCTAGCTTTTTATAATGTGCACGAATATTTTGTATTTCAATTTCACTAACTGTATTTTCATTTTCTTCTTGATAATTTGCATCTTCTGATTCTATTTTGTAATAAATTTTAGCTTCTTTTTTAGTACGTGGTTTTCTTATTAATTTACATACTTCTTCTATACTTCTATCTTGTCCTAATAGTGCACTATATACACCTATACTAAATATTTTTAATAAAAACTGTTCACCTTTTGCACGCCTATCTGAAGAAATTAATATAATTGGTGTATCTGCACCTTCTGTGTCTGTTGCTTCATCACTTATACTATCTAATTTATCAAATATAAAACGGTCAATTGCTTCATAATCATTATTTGCAAATGGCTCTAAATCTTCACTTATAACAATTCTATCATAAGTTTTATCTCTTTGTATTTCTTTTAATATTGCGTTAAAGTAATAAACATTTTTATAAGAAATTATTTCTTTATACTCCTTTTGATATTTTTTCACAATAGACTCTGATATATTTTCATTACTAACTGCAAATAAAACTTTCATTTGTTAATCCTCCACATTAATTATTTTCTAAAACCTTTTACTACAATTGCAAATACAAGTGGTAATACTTGACATATCACAAGAATAGTAACAAAACTTATAATAAGAAAAAGTCCTCTATCATGTACATCTAACTTTCTTATACCTATTACATATTGCCATATAGCCCCCATTGCAATTCCTATAAAACAAAGTGGTATACTATAAATACGAATTTTATTTAATGCATATGCTGTAAAACCATAAGCCTCAGATCCATATGCTTCATTATAATCCTCCAATTCTTTCATTGCTTTTTCTTTTATTTCTACTAATTGCCCTGCTGTTCCTTCAGATAGTACATTATCTTGTGTTGCCAAAACAACACTTCCACCAAATACACATATTGCCATAAGTACTGCAATTACTACCTTTTTCATTACATTCATTGCCCCTTCCACTTTATTATATACATTAAAAGTTATTTCTCACTTTTAATATCATACAATACAATTTGCAAAATATCAAGAATTTATTGCAAACTTTTTTACTTTCTATCTAAATTATAACTTATTCTTTTCTTTTTCTTTCAAATATCTTTATCTGAAAATTTAACAGTTAATTAAATAAAAAATCTCTGAACCTATATCAAGTTTTTGGACATTTTTTTAAGATTTTTTTTATCCTCTTGTTAATTACATATTTTTTGATTTTCTAATTCAAATAGCATTGAAGTTTTCCATACTTGCATTATATCCTTTTTTACTATATTTCCAAAGGAATATATGCCCATATTAGTATTCTTTATTTGTGCATCACTAAATTTTACTATTTCATTTTCTTATCTCTTTAATTAAAATTATTTTAAAAGTCCTTTTTCATATAAATTATTAAATATCAGTTTATCTACTGGCGAAATTATATCCATATCTTTATAATTTAACCATCTTATTTCTTGAATTTCTGAACTAGGTTTTATATCTCCTATAAATTCTGCTGTATAACAAGTCATTTTTACTATTATACCTTCTGCTTTTCCATGTGCCCTAGCTTTAAATGCTCCATAATATTTTATTGTATCTTCTTTTATTTCAATATTTAATTCTTCTTTGCATTCTCTAATTAATGT
>CAQOYX010000029.1 GCA_948852375.1 uncultured Clostridia bacterium | reverse complement strand
GAGGTGAAGTATGGCAAAAGAGAAAAAAATATATAAAAAAGAAAGCTTTATGCAAGGTGTTTTTGCAATGATGTTTTCGCAAATTTTAATAAAACTATTAGGTTTGGTATATAGAATGTATTTAACTAATAGAGAAGGATTTGGAGATAAAGGAAATGCTATATATAGTTCTGGTTTTTATATCTATTCATTATTATTAACACTTTCATCAGTAGGAGTGCCAAATGCAATATCAAAACTTGTATCAGAAAGAATTGCAATAGGGGATAATAAAGGTGCTAATAGGATTTTTAAAATAGCATTTTTTGTTTTTGGTTTACTAGGGTTTATAGGAACTATGATATTGTTTTTTGGTGCAAATTATATTGCAAATGTAATTCTAAAAATACCAGAAGCAGAAATGACATTGGTGGCATTATCACCATCAATTTTCTTTGTTTCACTAATATGTGTAATTAGGGGATATTTTAATGGAAATGGTACATTAAAAGTAACAGCAAATTCGCAAACTTTAGAGCAAATTTTTAAAACAGTTTTTACAATAATATTAGTAGAATTAGTAGTAATTGTAACAGGAATAAATACTGACATTATGGCTGCAGGTGCAAACCTTGCAACAACAGTTGCAACTATTGGAAGCTTTATATATTTGTTTGTATTTTACAAAAATAATAGAACAATGAATGTAAATGCAATAAATGTTATAACAAAAAGAGAAAGCATATTTAGTGTTATAAGAAAAATTTTATATGTATCTGTTCCAATTTCATTAAGTGCAATATTATCTTCTATAAATAAAAATATAGATTCTACAACAGTTGTAAGAGGACTAAGTTCATTTATGAGTGAGCAAGAAGCAAAAATTCAATATGGAATATTAAGTGGAAAAGTAGATATATTAACATCACTACCATTATCATTTAATATAGCATTTGCAACAGCATTAGTACCAGCTCTTTCATATGCAAAAGCAAAAAAAGATATGAGTACAGCAAATAAGAGAGTGGCTTTTTCAATTTTAGTTACAATATTAATAGGGCTTCCTTGCACTTTTGGAATGTATATATTTGCAGAGCCAATATTAAAATTATTATTTCCAGCACAATCATCTGGAGCAATGCTATTACAAGTAAGTTCCATAGCAATAATATTTACAGTACTTGCACAAACAATAAATGGAGCACTTCAAGGAATTGGCAAAGTTATGGTTCCAGCAATTGCATTTAGTGTTGGGGTTTTTGTAAAATTTATATTAAATATTACATTAATAAAAGTTCCAAAATTTGGAGTAAATGGTGCAGCAATAGGAACAATTGCATGTAATGCAATTGCATGTATTATTGGATTTTACGTATTAAATAAAAATATGAATATAAAATTTAGCATTTTTAAATATATAATAAAACCAATTATTGCCACAATAATCATGTCTATATGTTCATATGCAATATATTTAGTAATTTGTAGTATAATTTCACAAAAAATTGCAACAATAATAGCAATTGTAATAGCAATAATTATTTATATACTTGCAGTTATTGCATTAAGAATATTTACAAAAGAAGAAATATGTATGCTGCCAGGTGGACAAAAAATATATAAAATACTTGAAAAATTTGGAATTTATAAAGAAGAAAAAGCAGTATAAAAAACAATATCAATTTGTCAAAATTGTAAAAAACTTAGAAAACCTAAGGTTTAAAAGAAAAAATAAAGCAAAAAAAGAGGGATTTTATATTATTTTGGCGAATAAATATAATGTAGATGAAAAAAGCTACATAAAAGAAAACTTTTAGGAGGTAATTTTAATGAACAAATCAGATTTAATCGCAGCAATAGCTGCTAAAACAGGAGAAACAAAAAAAAGTGCTGAAGCAACAGTTAATGCTTTTGTTGATGTTGTAACAGAAACATTAGTAAAAGGAGACAAAGTACAATTAGTAGGATTTGGTTCTTTTGAAGTAAGAAAAAGAGCAGCTAGAAAAGGAAGAAACCCACAAACTAAAGAAGAAATCAAAATACCAGCTTCTAAAGCTCCAGTATTTAAAGCAGGAAAAGCATTAAAAGATTTAGTTAACAAAAAATAAGATTTGTGTATGTTAATATAAACATATGAATTCATATAAAGGAAAAAATGAGTGGAAACCCTCATTTTTTCTTCTCTTTAGGAATAATAATATCCTTTTTCTTTTCATCTTTAGATTTTGGCTTTTGGATAGATAAATGTTTATAAACAGGGGAAATTTTTAAATTTTCGCCATTTCCATTAACTACTTCTATTTCTTTTTGTGTATTGTCCACTATAATCACCCTCTCTTGTATGATACTTATATAGTATCATACAATAATAAAAAGTGCAATTGTAAAATTATAAAATTTTATAAAATAGTTTCTAATAAAATAAGGTTATTGTACATAAGTTACATAGTAACAGAATAATTTTATGTCGAAAAAAGACTAACTAAAAAAGTTAGTCTAATACTTGTATAAAGTATCTTCAATAACATAAGAAAGTTGTAATACATTTTCATTATCAGCTTCTACATAAAAGAATGGAAGGTCAGTTCCAGTTTCTTTGTACATATGAACACAAACTTGACCTACTTCTCTACCGATAATTTCGTTGCAAGTACTCATATCAATAACACCCCTCTTTTTCTTTAGTATAAATAGTGAAAGAACACTAATTATGTATTATAGCATGAATTAATGTCGAGTTGTTTCAAATTATGCGAAAACTGAAAAAAGTTATATATTATTTGTAATAACTGGAGCAACTTGTTTCTTTCTAGAAACAACACCCTCTAAAAATGCTGTATTGTCATTTAATTTTTTGTTAAAAGACTTTTCAAATACATCAGTGTTATTACCCAATACAATACATAAAGAATTACTGTTTATAATATCTGTAATTAAAAATACAAATAAATTTACTCCACTATCATTTATAAACTTATTCATAGCATCTTCAATATCAATTTTATTTTTCAAGACATCTTCAATACAAGCAGTATTTACTTGAGCAACTTGGAACTTAAAGTTTCCATTTGCAAATTCTTTTGAATCTATATTAATTAATTCACAAGCTGTAAAACTACTTAAATCTGTTCCAGCCTTTAACATATCTAGTCCATATGTATCAATATTGATATCAGAAATAACAGCAAGTTCTTTACAAGCCTCTATATCTTCTTTTGTACAAGTTGGTGATTTAAATAATAGAGTATCTGAAATAATAGAAGAAAGCATTAAGATAGCTTCTGTTTTTTCAATGTTCATATTTTTTTCTTTGAATTTTTTATAAAGAATAGTTCCGTGTACAACCAACAGGCTCAGCTCTATAATAAAGAGGTTCTGCAGTTTGAAAATTAGCAATTCTATGATGATCTATTACTGTTTCAATTTTTGCATTTTCAATACCATCTACGCTTTGTGAAAATTCATTGTGATCAACCAAAACAACGGTTTGACCAGCTTCTACATTTTTTATTAACCTAGGGGCACTAATTCCTAAATAATTTAATACAAACTCAGTTTCTTTGTTAATGTTACCAAGTCTTACAGCCTCTACATCAAAACCTAAATTTTTATAAAATTTTTCCATAACTAAACTAGAACAGATAGAATCTGTATCTGGACTTTTATGACCAAATATAAGTGTACTCATAATAAAAATCTCCTTTACAATTAAATTTATAAATAATAATATACAAAAAAAATAAGAAAAAATCAAGTTTTGTGCTATTTTTTGTATTAATTTATTATTTACAATAATACTGCACTTTCAAGTCCTAATTTTATCATATGATTTAGTGAATCTTGCCTTTGTTTTGCTGTTGATTGTTCACTATAATAATAAGAATCAACAACAGTAAGTATACAAGCAGCATTCTTATTAAGAATACTAGCATTATAAAATAAGGCAAAAGCTTCCATTTCAGCTCCTGTAATATGATATTCTTTTGGAATTCTAGATAACAGTTGGTTTATATTTGTAGTATATTTATCAAAAACCTCACTACACAAAGTATTTTCTTTGGCAATAGGAATAGATAAATTACGAGATACTTCTTCTATTTTAGAATTCAAATAATTACTTGAAGAAATATAATGACAGTCATTATTATTTAAACCAAGTGCATAATTACTTTCTGTATATGTATTATCTACTAAAATCAAGTCGAATATTTTTAAATTTTTTGTATACCCTCCACAAGAGCCAAGTCTTATAATATTGTCTACTTCATAAAAGTGATATAATTCATAAGAATAAATGCCCATGCTTGGAATTCCCATACCGTGATGCCATAACAGTTAAAATTTTCCCTTTATAAGTACCTGTATAAGCATAAATATTACGAACTGAACTTACTAATTTTGCATTTTCTAAATATTGTTCGGCAATTAATTTTGCACGAAGTGGATCACCAGGCATTAGAACAGTTTTTGCAATTTCTCCTTTTTTTGCTTCAATATGTGGTGTCATATTACCTCCTTTTTTGAAGAACCATAAAATATAGTAAACTAATAGTTCTTTAAAGAATATTATATACCAAATATTACAAAATAGTCTAGAAAAAAACAACAAAATATGATAAAATTTAATTCTAGGATAAATGTACCTTTATATAAGTGAGATATAACTAAAAAAGTAACTAAGTTGGTAGTGTAGTACTTATTTATATAGAAAGTTATATTGAATATTAAGATAAAAAAGAAAGAGGAAGAAAATGAAGATTGGATTTATATCACTTGGATGTAGCAAAAATTTAGTAGATACGGAAATGATGATTGGTTTATTTGAAAAACATGGATTTGAAGTTGTAAATAATCCACAAAAGGCAGAGATTATATTAATAAATACATGTGGATTTATAGAAAGTGCAAAAACAGAAGCTATAGATATAATTTTAGAGATGAGTGGATATAAAAAGAAAAATTGTAAATATATAATTGCAACACGGTTGCTTAGTAAAACGATATAAAGAGGAGTTACAAAAATTAATACCAGAAGTAGATTTATGGATTGGATGTAATGATTATGATGAATTTTGGAAAAAAATTACAAGTTTATTAAAAAATGAAGATAAAGTACAAAAAGATTATTTAGATTATCAAGAACGAAAAATTACAACAGGAAATAAAACAGCATATTTAAAAATTGCAGAAGGCTGCAGTAATCATTGTACATATTGTGCAATTCCACAAATTAGAGGACCATTTGTAAGTAGACCACAAGCAGAAATAATTAAAGAAGCACAAAAACTAGAAAGCATTGGAATAGAGGAATTAATAATAATTGCACAAGATACAACAAAATATGGTATAGACTTATATAATGAGCCAAGACTTGCAAGTCTTTTGCAGGAACTTGAAAAACTTAAAAAAATAAAATGGATACGTTTTTTATATTCTTATCCAGAAACAATTACAGATGAGTTAATACAAACCGTAAAAAATTCTAGTAAAATTTGCCATTATTTTGATATTCCAATTCAACATATAGCAAATCCAGTTTTAAAAAGAATGAATAGACATAGTGATGGAGAAAGTATAAGAAAAGTAATTAATAAAATAAGAAGTGAAATTTCAGATGTTATTATAAGAAGTACAGTAATGGTAGGTTTTCCAGGGGAAACAAAAGAAGATTTTGAAGAATTATATAATTTTATAAAAGAAGTGAAATTTGATAAATTAGGGGCATTTACTTATTCAAAAGAAGAAGGAACACCAGCAGAAAAACTAAAACAACAAATTCATCCTAGCACTAAAACATCAAGATATAATAAAATTATGAAAATACAACAAGAAATATCAAAAAATAATTTGGAAGAAAAAATTGGAAAATCTTATAAAGTTTTAATAGAAGATGTTTCATTTGATGGAAAATACTATATTGGACGAAGTTATATGGATGTACTAGATTCAGATGGAGTAGTTTTTATTAAAAATAGTAATAAAGAAAAAGATAAAATAGGGCAATTTGTAAATTGCAAAATAATAGATGTGCAGGATTATGATTTTATAGGGAAAATATGCATTTAGTAATTTATATACATAAGTTAATTTAAGCCGTAAACTGTAACAATTTATTTGTAAAAAAATGTTTTTTTAAGTAATTTATATTGCTAAAGTATACATAATATGATATAATTGTTTTGATATAACATAAAAAATATTGCTGTAGGAGGTACAATTATGAAACAAAAAGTATGGAAAGTAGATCGATTAAATAGAATTTCAATTCCAGTTATGTATAGAGAGCGAATTGGGATTAAGGAAGGAGAAGAGGTAAACATAACAATTGAATATGGAAAAATTATTATCAGAAAATTTGAACGTAACAAAGTAAAAGAAAATCCATGTATAGGTGCAATTAGAATGCTTGATGGATTAGGAAGAGTGTGTATCCCAATAGAACTAATTGATGTATGTGAGATAAGGATAGGGAAAGTAACTCTTAACATGGTTGATGATAAAATAGAGATTTTCCAATAATTCTATTTATTCTAGCCTCAATAATATTATAGCAAAAAACATAAGAACAGTCTAATATTTTAGACTGTTCCTTCAAATTTGTATGCGTATATTAATAATTCTCAGCTTGTACTTCAAAATAAGATTTTGGGTGAGCACAAACTGGGCAAACTTCTGGAGCTTCTAGTCCAACATGAATATGTCCACAATTTCTACATTTCCAAACAACAATACTTCCTTTTTTGAATACAGTACCATCTTCTAAATTTTCTAATAACTTTCTAAAGCGTTCTTCATGATGTTTTTCTATTTCAGCAATTTGTCTAAATTTATTAGCAATATCTTTAAAACCTTCTTCATCAGCAATACGTGCAAAATTTGCATACATATCTGTCCATTCGTAATTTTCACCTGCTGCTGCATCTGATAAATTTTCTTTAGTAGTACCAATTCCTTGTAAATATTTGAAATGTATTTTAGCATGTTCCTTTTCATTTTCAGCTGTTTCTAAAAATAAATTAGCAATTTGCTCATATCCTTCTTTCTTTGCAACACTTGCAAAATAAGTATACTTGTTCCTAGCTTCTGATTCACCAGAAAAAGCAGCCATTAAATTAGCCTCTGTTTTTGAACCTTTTAATTCCATACATATCCTCCTTATATAAAATATATTTACATATTATTCCAAATATGTTAAAAAGTCAAGTACAAGATGAAATAAAATGCATAAATATTATAACAAAAAATTTAAAATACATCTTCTAAAAAGCGAAAATATGTTGTATAATTATAGCATAAAATCAAAAAAGAGGAAAATGAAAAACTATGAATCCCATTTTGCAGATGCTATCAAATTCAAAAAAATTTAATAGTTATATTAAAGATTTAGAAAATAAAAAAAGCCCTAGTATTCTTACTCGGGCTTACAGATGTTAGTAAAGTTTGTTTTTCATATGGAACTTATGAATGCACTAAAAAGAAAATATGTATTATTACATATAATGAAATACAAGCAAGAAAGCTTTTTGAAGACATTTCGTATTTTACGGATAAAGTAGTATTAATACCTAAAAGAGAAATTGTAACATATGATTACATTGCTGAAAGTAAGGATTTGCCATATGAAAGAATAGAAGCTTTAAATAAAGTTTATACAGACAAATCAGAAGTGGTTATTACAACGATAGAAGCACTTATGCAAAGAGTTATACCAAAAGAAGTATTATATAAAGATATAATAAAGTTTGAAATAGGTAAAAGTTATGACTTAGAGAAGTTAAAAAGTAATTTAATAAATTTAGGTTATGTAAGACAAGATTTAATTGAAGCAAGAGGACAATTTAGCTTAAGAGGTGGAATTTTAGATGTTGCAATAGATGATAAATTAGGTGTTAGAATAGAAGTTTGGGGAGATGATATTGATTCTATAAGATATTTTAATATACTAAATCAACGCTCAACTAAGGAAATTAGTGAAATAACAATTTATCCAAGACATGAATTCGTTTTAGAAAAGAATTTAGAATATGTATGTAAAAATATAAAAAGTAAGTTTTTAAATGATGAATACGACAATGATTATGAAGATAATATAAACAAGAACGAAATTCAAGATTATAAAGAGAGTAATAAAAAAGTCCCCCAAAATAACAAAAATCAAAACGATAAAAATAAAGACAATGTAAAATCCGATATAGAGTTGATAAAAGATGGAAACTACATTAGCAAAATAGATAAATATTATGATTGTTTTTATACAAATACTACAAACTTATTAGATTATATAGGAAAAGATTATATAGTATTTTTAGATGAAATAAGAAAAATAAAAGCACGCCAAAAAAATGTATTAATAGACAATCAAAATGTACAAAAAATGTTACTTGAAAAAGAAAAAATTATTCCATCTGCAATGAAAAAATTATATGAATACGAAGAAATAATAAAGGATATACTAAAAAGAAAAACTGTATATTTAGAAAAACAAGATTTAGATTTTATAGATGAAGAATCACAAGATGCAAAACGAAGTGGAATAAACTTTAGAACAAGGGAAGTAAATTTCTATAAAAGTGGTATGGAATTATTTATAGAGGAAGTACAAACAGCAATAAACGAAAAGAAAACAGTTATAGTACTTGTAGGAGATTCAGAAAATGCACAAAAGTTATCACTACTACTTTTAGAAAAAGAAATACCACATAAATATATAGAAGATATAAATAAAATAGGTAGTGTAAATAATGGCATAGCAATAGTATCTAGCGGAATATTATCTTCTGGTTTCGAATGCTATGATTTAAACTTATTAGTTATAAGTAGTAAAGAATTATTTATAAAAGATAAAAAAAGAAGAAAAAAAGCACATTCTAGCTTTAGCGAAGGAGAAAAAGTAGTATTTGCAGATTTAAAAATAGGAGATTATGTAGTACATAAATCGCACGGAATTGGGCAATTTATAGGAGTAAACACAATTAAAGCAGATAACATAACAAAAGACTATATAAAAATAAAATACAGAGATGACGACATCTTATACATTCCAACAAGCGGGTTAGATAATATTAGAAAGTATATTGGTGGAGGAGAAAAAGAGCCAAAACTAAATAGACTTGGTTCAAAAGAATGGTTTAACACAAAAAGACGAGTAAAGTCAGACTTACAAGAAGTTGCAAAAAACTTAATAGAATTATATGCAAAAAGGCAGAAAGTAAAAGGGTTTGCGTTTGAAAAAGATACACCTTGGCAAGCACAATTTGAAGATTCTTTCCAATATGTTGAAACAGATGACCAATTAAGATGTATAGAAGAAGTAAAAAAAGACATGGAAAAAGATAAACCAATGGATAGACTACTTTGTGGAGATGTTCGGATATGGCAAAACAGAAGTAGCAATAAGAGCAACATTTAAAGCATGCATGAACCATAAACAAGTTGCATACTTAGTACCAACAACAGTACTTGCAAACCAACAATATGAAAGTTTTAAACAAAGGATGGAAGATTTTGCAGTAAATGTAGAACTACTAAACAGATTTAGAACAAAAAAAGAGCAAGAAGAAGTAATAAAAAAACTAAAATTAGGAGAAACTGATGTAGTTATTGGAACACATAGAATACTAAGTAAAGACGTAGAATTTAAAGACCTAGGCCTACTAATTATAGATGAAGAACACCGTTTTGGAGTAAAAGACAAAGAAAAAATAAAAGAACTAAAAACGAATGTAGATGTATTAACAATGACAGCAACACCAATACCAAGAACACTTCATATGTCTATTGTAGGAGTAAGAGATATGTCAGTAATATACGAACCACCTCGGGAATAGAAGACCTGTTCAAACCTATGTTCTGGAATATGATGAAGAAGTAATAAAAGAAGCAATAACAAGAGAATTAGAGAGAAATGGACAGGTGTTTTATTTATATAACAATGTAGAAGGAATTATAAAAAAAGCAGAAGATGTATCAAGTTTAGTCCCAGAAGCAAAAGTAGGTTTTGCACATGGAAAAATGACAGGAAAAGAACTAGAAGAAATAATGCTAGATTTCATAAACAAAAAAATAGAAATTTTAGTATGTACAACAATACTAGAGTCTGGAATAGACATACCAAATGCAAATACAATAATTGTAGAAAATGCAGATAGATTAGGTCTTGCACAATT
Organism: uncultured Clostridia bacterium; assembly: GCA_948852375.1. The sequence goes on along the minus strand of CAQOYX010000029.1, from coordinate 7,247 downwards.
ATATCAAATAAGAGGAAGAGTGGGAAGAAGCAACATACAAAGTTATGCATACATTACCTATAAACCAGACAAACTATTAAGTGAAGTAGCAGACAAAAGGTTAAAAGCAATAAAAGAGTTTACAGAATTTGGGTCAGGTTTCAAAATAGCAATGAGAGACTTAGAAATAAGAGGAGCTGGAAGTTTATTAGGAGAAATTCAACATCGGACATATGGATCAAGTAGGATATGACACATATTGTAAACTATTAGATGAAGTAATAAAAGGAATGCAAGGGATAAAGGTAAAAGAAGAAATAGATGTACAAATAGATATAAATATTTCTAGTTATATACCAAATGAATACATTGAAAATAGTAGCCAAAAAATAGAAATATATCAAAACATAGCAATTGCAAGAACTGAAGAAGATATACAAAATGTAATAGACGAAATAATAGATAGATACGGTGAAATGCCAGAAGAAGTAAACAACTTACTAGAAGTAGCAAGAATAAAGAGCCTTGCAAAAAAAGCTTTTGTAACAAAAATAAACCAAAGAAGAGAAAGTGTAGTATTTAATTTTGATGCAAACAATTTCAATATGGAAATAATAGATAAGCTAGTAAAAAAATATAAAAACGAAATAAAATTTTCACGGAGGAATTGAACCATACATAACATATAAGCTACAAGAAAATGATGATACAGTAATTGTAAAAAAAATAAAAGATTTCTTAAAAGAAATAGTGTAAAAAATAGTACAAACTAGCGTAAGTGAGGTAATATATTTTATTTTTCAAATGAAACCACGGACAGCTGGGAGGCGGGAGAATACCCGTGAGCGTTGGGAGTGGTGTAATGGAAAAAATAAAATATATTACCTCATGGAAGCGGAAATTAAGAAGAATTAGGGAGGAGTTATGCAAGTTATTACAAGTAAAGATAATGAGGTTATTAAAAACATACGAAAACTAAAAGAAAAGAAATATAGAGAACAAGAAAAAAAATACATTATAGAGGGCATAAAACTAATAGAAGAAGCAGTAGAAGAAAAAGCAAAAATAGATACAATAATTGTATGTGAAGACTGCGTAAAAGACGGCACAATAGAGCAAAAATTACTATATGAAATAGCAAAATATAACTGCATATATGTATCAGAGAAGGTATTTTCAGCGGTAACAGAAGTAACAAATCCACAAGGAATTTTAGCAGTAGTAGAAAAAGAAACAGGAGAAGAAACAATAGACTATAACCAAGATGTAATACTTGTATTAGATGGAATACAAGATCCAGGAAACCTTGGAACAATACTAAGAACAGTAGATAGTGTAGGGTTAACCCAAATAATAATATCAAAAGAAACAGCAGATGCTTATAACTCAAAAGTAGTTAGGTCAACAATGGGTGCAATATTTAGAATAAAAATAATAATAGTTGATGATTTAGTAAAAACACTAAAAGAAATAAAAAAGCATAAATTCAAAATAGTAGCGACATCACTAAAAACAGATAAAAGCATATATGATGTAGACTATGATAAAAAAGTAATAGTAATAGGAAATGAAGCAAATGGAGTATCTAAAGAAGTGTTAGAAGCATCAAATATAAAAGTAAAAATTCCAATGCTTGGGAAAACTGAAAGTCTAAACGCATCAGTTGCAACGAGTGTAATTTTATATGAATATGTAAGACAGAAAATTTGTAAAAATATGTAAAAGTGTTATCATTTTTACTACTTGAATTAGTTAAGTGTATTAATAAATGAGAAGTTCTAAATAATAAAAAACAGTTTGGCATCAATAAAAAAATGACCAAAACTGTTTTTTTTTAATTAAATATTATCATTAAACTTTAAAAATTTCATAAATAATAGGATAAATTTCATCATAGCAATTTTCCCATTTTTCAGATATTTGTTTTGCTTCATCGCGAGTTGATGCTTGAAGTTTTATTTCAAAATTAGTTACATTATTTTTCAGTAATTTACAAGTAACCATAAATTCATTTTCGCTAATAGGAGTAAATTCAGATACTGCATGATTGGTATTTTGCACATCATCAACTTGTTTTTTTAATGCTTCATCAACTTGCAATTTCATAATTCCAGGTAAAAGGTCGTTTGTAAGAGATAAGGTTTCAATTCCTAACTCTGTTATTTTATACATTGTTTTATCCTCTTTTGTGTAACCGATAATGTATTTATTTTCTAATAAATCCAACAAAAATTGTTGAAAATAAAAATAATTCATTTCTTTAACAGAAAGTATAAGAGTTAAAAGATTATCACAATCAATTGGTTTATTTAATTTATCCAGAATATATAAAAGTAATACTTTATTTTCTGCTAAGACATCATTGTCTTCAGTTAATTTCATAAACAAACAATCCTTTCACAATAATAAAAATTGTATAATATAACATATAGAACATAATACTTGAATAGATATAATTATATAAACTCTTCTATTTTATCCCATACAGCATCAGTATAAACTTTTTTTTCAGAGGAAAAGGGAAGAAGAGTACTAAAAGAAATGCCAAATTCTTTTTTTAAATCCTCTATATAAGCATCTACTTTAGTTGTAGCAATTTTATCTGCTTTATTTGCAATAACAATAAAAGGAAGATTAGACCTCATAACATAATCATACATAAGTCTATCATTATCAGTAGGTTTATGCCTAATATCCACTAAGAAAATAATTAAAGAAATAGTAGTTCTTTTAACTAAATAATCTTCAGTAAATTTTCCAACTTTTTCCTGTTCTTGTTTAGACATTTTACTATAACCATATCCAGGTAAATCCACAAAATAAAATTTATTATCTATGTTATAAAAATTAATTTGCCTAGTTTTACCAGGCTCACTGCTAGTTCGGGCTATTGCTTTTCTATTAATCATAGTATTAATAAATGAGGATTTTCCAACATTAGATTTTCCGACCAAAACAACCTCAGAAAGCTCAGTGGTAGGATACTGTTTATCAGAAACTGCAGAAACTTCAAATCTAGGATTTTTAACTTGCATCACTTTAGCCTCCATTCTAAAATATAATATAAATAGAAAATTAGAAACCACATCTGTTTATTCCCATTTTCTATAACAGGTGTATACAATATTTTTACAAAAAAACAAGTAGATGTTCGGATTTTTCTGTCTTTGAATTATTTACTAGTTTTAAGAATAGTTTTTCCACCCATATAAAATTGTAGAGCTTTAGGTATATTAATACTTCCATCTTCATTATAATTATTTTCAAGTAAAGCAATAAGCATACGAGGAGGTGCAACTACTGTGTTATTTAAAGTATGAGCATAATAATTTCCTTTTTCTCCTTTTATACGAATACCTAAACGTCTTGCCTGAGCATCAGTTAAGTTTGAACAACTTCCTACTTCAAAATACTTTTGTTGCCTTGGACTCCAAGCTTCTACATCAACACTTTTTGCTTTTAAATCTGCAAGATCTCCGCTACAACACTCTAGTGTACGAACAGGAATATCTAAACTTCTAAATAATTCAACAGTATAAGACCACATTTTATCATACCATTCATAGCTAGTTTCTGGTTCACAAACTACAATCATTTCTTGTTTTTCGAATTGATGAATACGGTAAACTCCACGTTCTTCAATTCCATGTGCACCTTTTTCTTTTCTAAAGCAAGGAGAATAAGATGTCATAGTATAAGGTAAATTAGATTTTTGTAAAATTTGGTCTTTAAATTTACCAATCATAGAATGTTCGCTAGTTCCAATTAAATATAAATCTTCTCCCTCAATTTTATACATCATTTCATCCATTTCTTCAAAACTCATAACACCAGTTACAACATCTGAACGAATCATAAATGGTGGAATGCAATATGTAAATCCTTTATTAATCATAAAATCCCTAGCATATGAAATAACAGCACTATGAAGTCTTGCAATATCACCCATTAAATAATAAAAACCATTTCCGAGCTACTCTTCTTGCAGAGTTTAAATCTATACCACAAAATTTTTCCATAATATCAGCATGGTATGGAATTTCATAATCTGGAACAACAGGTTCACCATATTTTTGTAATTCAACATTTTTAGAATCGTCTTCTCCAATAGGAACAGATTCATGAATAATATTTGGTATTTTCATCATTTTTTCTTTTATTTCTTTAGAAAGGTTGTCCTCTAGTTTTTCATTTTCAGAAAGTTCAAAATTAATGTCCAAAACACGTTTTTTTATACTTTCTGCTTCATCTTTTTTACCATTTTTCATAAGAATACCAATTTCAGAGCTTAAACTATTACGGCAAGAACGAAGTTCGTCTCCTTTTAATTTAATAGTCTTATTTTTAGCATCTAGTTCTATAATTTCGTCAACCAAATGAAGTTTATGGTTTTGAAATTTCTTTTTAATATTTTCTTTAACAATATCACAATTTTCCCTTACAAATTTTAAATCTAACATGGTATGCCCTCCTTTATAAAACTTTCAATATTGTACCATAGAAAATATTGAAATTCAATAAATTGTAAAAAGTTTCCCCATTTTTATAATGGTGTTAGAATAGATATATGGACACATTTTGTGAAGAAACTACACAAATTATGTATGCTAAATTGAAAGTGACAATAAAAGTGTCTGTTACAGAATTTGAAAAATATATAATTTTAATTAATTTAATAAAACAATAAAATATTTCATATAATCAAAAGAGGTGTTTTATATGGGGCAAAAGGGATTAGATTTTAAGCATAAGGAAGTAATAAATATAAAGGATGGGCGTAGGCTTCGGTTTTGTGCAAGATGTAACAGCAGATTTGGAAACTGGGGTTATTACATCTATAATTGTGCCACGGAAATAATAGATTATTGAATATATTTTCAGGAAACAATGATATTGTAATTCCATGGAAAGATATACATTGTATTGGAGAGGATATTATTTTGGTGGAAATATAATGATTTTACTGTAAACTGTTAATGTTATAAAATATATATGTATTACTAAAAAGGAGAAAATGGAACTTTAATAATACTTGGAGCAGGTAATTTATTAAGTGTTATGAAGAAAAAATAGCATATGATTTAATTTTTAGCAATCATGCCAAAATAACTATTTAAAATCTAATATATTACTATAACTTGCAAAAGTAAGGCTACTTTACTTAAGAGGGCTGTTAGCGAATTTGACTGGGAGTTCTTAAAATACATATTTTTTAGGCTATGAAATTTAATGTATAATTAAGGTATAAATCAAAAAAAGTTAAAAAGCCTATGCTTTTTTACTTTTTTTTGATATAATACAAGCATTAAATAAAAAGGAGAGAATTACAGTGGATAAAAAAATAAACTTAAGTTTTAATATGGTTGCTATTGTATGTATTTTATTATTTAGTGCAGTTCTAGCACCAATTACGCTTCAAAATGATACATTTTATACAATAAAAATAGGAGAGCATATACTGGAAAATGGCATAAATATGTCAAATGATCCATTTTCAATTCATGATATACCATATACATACCCTCACTGGCTATATGACGTAGCAATATACTTAATATATAGTATAAGTGGAATGTTAGGAATATATATATCAACAATTGTTTTATCTTGTATACTAGGGGTAACTATGTATTTTGCTAATAAAAAAATTGTTAAAAATGATTTAGTATCTTTTATACTAACTTTAGGTGTAATGTATGTGTTAGGAGGATTTATTGCAGCACGTGCACAATTATTTACATACATATTATTTACTCTACAAATATTATTTATAGAAAAATTTATAGAAACCAAAAAGAAAAGATATGCTATAGGATTAATAATAATTCCAATAATTATTGCAAATGTTCATTTAGCTGTATGGCCATTTTACTTTGTACCATTTTTACCATATATTGCTGAATATCTAATAGCATTAATAATAGATGCACATGTAATTCAGAAGTTTGAAATAAAACTTAGAAAAGATGAAATAAGTAAATTATATAAAATTCAAGAAAAGCAAGCAAAAAAGATAAATTTAGAACAATATACAGAAGAAAGAATGGAAAAATTAAAAGAAGAATATAAAACAGATAAAGAAAAAATTGCAGAATTGGAAAAATATAACAAAACGAAAGAAAAAATTGCAAAATTAGAAGAACAATGTAGGAAAAGACAAGAAAAATTTGAAGAATCTAAAGAGGCAGGTATAAAAAGAAGAGAAAATCCATATAAACTAAAAATAGAAAAAAGAGATAATGTAAAATGGTTAATTCTAATTATTATAATTTGCATATTAACAGGTTTACTTACACCACTTGGGGATACACCATATACATATCTTTTAAAAACAATGAGTGGAAATACAACAAAAAATATTAATGAACATTTACCAATGGTACTAATACAATCTACATATACTATAATAGTACTTGCAATAGTATTATCAATACTTATATTTACAGATATTAAAATAAAATTAAAAGATTTGTTCATGCTAGGAGGATTAATTATACTTGCACTTATGTCCAAAAGACAGCTATCAATGCTTGTTCTTATTGGTGTATATTCTGTGAATAGATTAGTAACAGATTTATTTGATAAATATGATCCAGAACGGAACAAAAAAATTTATAAAAATAATTGGAAGTGGTTTTGGCAAGGTAATTACATTACTTATAATGGTACTATTTTGTATTTGCATATTTAAAGAACAAGCAGGTGATAAGTTCATAAATGAAAACACATACCCCGTAAAAGCAACACAATATATTAAAGAAAATTTAAATGTAGAAGAAATACGTTTATATAATGAGTATAATTATGGAAGTTACCTATTATATCAAGATATACCAGTATTTATAGATTCAAGAGCAGACTTATATACACCAGAATTTAATGGCAATAAGGACAAAGATGTATTTACAGATTTTATAAAAGTATCATCAATAAGCATATATTATGAAAATGTATTTGATAAATATGATATTACACATCTTTTAATACCAAAAAATGCAAAAATGAATTTACTTGTATCTAGAGATGACAACTATAAAGAATTATATAAAGACGATAATTTCATAATATATGAAAGATTTTCAAAATGAGTGATGAATATTGAATTATATTATATAATAAGTTAGAATGTATGAATTTGAAGGTTAAGTAATACATGTTGGAAATACCAAATAATGCCATTTTTTCTAAAAAGATATATAAAAGGGGATAAATAAAATGTCAGAAATAAAACGAAGTAAAACGTTAATTTATGCAATAATATTTTTCAT
>CAQOYX010000028.1 GCA_948852375.1 uncultured Clostridia bacterium | reverse complement strand
TGCAATTATAATAAACTTTAACAATGAATTGATAAATAATACAATATATATAATATCATATATAATTGTAGGATTAGAAGTGGTAATAAAGGCAATAAGAAATATTACTAGAGGAAAAGTTTTTGATGAAAATTTCTTGATGGCAGTAGCAACAATAGGAGCATTTATAGTAGGAGAATTTCCAGAAGCAGTAGCAGTTATGTTATTTTATCAAATAGGAGAATTATTCCAAGATTATGCAGTGGATAAATCAAAAAAGTCAATTTCAAGTCTAATGGATATAAAACCAGATTTTGCAAATGTACAAAGAAATGGAAAGTTAGAAAAAGTTGATCCAGATGATGTAAAGATAGGAGAAATAATTGTAGTAAAACCAGGAGAGAAAGTTCCCTTAGATGGCTATGTAATAGAAGGAAAGTCGAGTCTTGATATAAAAGCGTTAACAGGAGAAACTTTACCACGAGATGTATTTGAGAAAGAAGAAGTATTAAATGGATCTATAAATTTAAATGGTGTTATAAAAATAGAAGTAACAAAAGAATATAGAGAATCTACAGTAAGTAAAATATTAAATTTAGTCGAAAATGCAAGTAGTAAAAAATCAAAGTCAGAAAATTTTATTACAAAATTTGCAAAATACTATACACCAGTTGTTGTATTTATTGCACTAATTCTTGCAATATTACCACCACTTATTATGAATAATACATCATTTTTTGATTGGATATATAGAGCATTATCATTTCTTGTAGTATCATGTCCTTGTGCATTAGTTATTTCAATACCCTTAAGTTTTTTTGGTGGAATAGGTGGAGCATCTAAAATGGGTATTTTAATAAAAGGAAGTAATTATTTAGAACAGTTGTCAAATGCTGAAATAATAGTATTTGATAAAACTGGAACATTAACTAAAGGAGTTTTTGAAGTACAAAAGGTTAATGCAATAGATATAAGCAAAGAGGAATTGCTAAAAATTGTAGCATATGCTGAAAATTATTCAAATCATCCAATTGCAATATCTGTAAAGAAGGCATATAATAAAGAAATTGATGAAACACAAATTATAAAAACTGAGGAAATGTTTGGGCTTGGAATTGCCTCAAAGATTGGAGAACAAGAGGTATTAGTTGGAAATGAAAAATTAATGAAAGAAAATCAAATAGAATATAAAAAATGTGATGAGATGGGAACTGTTATATATGTAGCAATAGAAAGAAAATTTTCAGGGTATATCGTAATTTCAGATAAGATAAAAGAAGACTCAATAAAAACAATAGAGAATTTAAAGAAAAATAATATAAAACAAATAGTAATGTTAACAGGAGACAGAAAAGAGCCTAGCGAAAGTGTTGCAAAAAAATTAGGATTAGACAAGGTTTATACAGAGCTATTCCCAGATGATAAAGTAGAAAAAGTAGAAAATCTATTAAAAGAAAAAAGTCAAAATGGTAAACTTGTATTTGTAGGAGATGGTATAAATGATGCACCAGTTTTAGCTATTTCTGACATAGGTATAGCAATGGGGGGATTAGGATCAGATGCAGCAATAGAAGTAGCAGATATTGTGCTTATGACAGATGAACCATCAAAAATAGTAGATGCCATTCATTTATCAAAGAAAACGATGAGAATTGTTAGAGAAAATATAATTTTTGCTATTTTTATAAAGGTACTTGTTTTAATTTTAAGTTCATTGGGACTATCAACTATGTGGGAAGCAGTATTTGCAGATGTAGGCGTTTCTGTAATTGCAATTCTAAATGCTTTGAGAGTATTAAGAGTAAAAAATAAATAAAAAAATTATATAAAAGAAAATCAAACCATTTGTTTTTGACTTATATGAAAGAGAAAAAGAATATAAATACAAAGTTTACAAAATATCAATTGAAGAAAAAATGTAATTTTTAATAAGCTATGTAAGGAGGAACTATGTCTTTAATAAGTATAAATAATTTAAGCTTTTGTTATGATGGAAGTTTAAACAATATATTTCAAGATGTATCATTTAATATAGATACATCTTGGAAACTAGGACTGATAGGAAGAAATGGTAAGGGGAAGACTACATTTTTAAAACTATTACAAGGAAAATATGAATATAAAGGAACAATATCCAAAAGTGTTAATATTGATTACTTTCCCTTTGAAATAAAGAATAAAGATATATTAGCAATAGAGGTTGTTCATGAAATTGCTCCTAATATACAAGATTGGGAGATTATTAAAGAACTAAATTTACTAAATAGCAATACAGAGATGCTTTATAGAAATTTTAGTATATTAAGCGGTGGAGAGCAAGTGAAAATACTTCTAATAAGTTTATTTTTAAAAGGACATAATTTTTTACTTATAGATGAACCAACAAATCATTTAGATGCTGAAACTAAAAATAATTTAAGCAGATATTTGAAAAAGAAAAATGGGTTTATAGTAGTATCTCATGATAGAAGTTTTTTAGATGAAGTAGTAGACCATATTATTGCTATAAACAATACAAATATTGAAATACAACAAGGTAATTTTTCATCTTGGAAAGAAAATAAAGATAGACAAGATAAGTTTGAATTAACACAAAATGAAAAATTGCGAAAAGATATCAATAGACTTGAAATTGCTTCAAAAAATACTGCTAGTTGGTCAAATGATGTTGAAAAGTCGAAATATAAAACCAATAATTCTGAAGAAACTATAGATAGGGGATATCTAGGGCATAAATCTGCCAAAATGATGCAGAAATCTAAAATATTAGAAGAAAGAACAAAAATGGCAATAGAGGAAAAATCTAATTTATTGAAAAATATAGATAAAAACGAAAATTTAAAAATTGTTCCAATGGAAAGTAGAAAAAATGAGTTAGTTTATGCACATAATTTACAAATAATATATGATGATAAAACAATATTTAAAAAAGTTTCATTTGAAATACAAAATGGAGATAGAATAGCAATAATACGGGAAAAATGGTATAGGAAAATCAAGCATATTAAAATTAATCATGGGAAAAGAAATACAATATAGTGGAGAAGTTAAAATAGCAAATGATTTAAAGATATCTTATATATCACAAAGTACAGAATATCTAAAAGGAAAATTAAAATCATTTGCAAAAGAAAATAAAATAGATGAATCTATATTTAAAGCAATGTTATCTAAAATTGGATTTTCAAAAATAGACTTTGATACGGAAATTAAAGAAATGAGCGAAGGTCAAAAAAAGAAAGTACTACTTGCAAAAAGCATATCAGAACAAGCAAATATTTACATATGGGATGAACCATTAAATTATATTGATATATTAACAAGAATACAAATAGAAGAAGCGGTTTTAAAGTACAAGCCAACATTAATTTTTGTAGAACATGATGAAACTTTTGTAGAAAAGATAGCAACAAAAGTTGTAAAATTAGAAAATAATAAGTGTGTACCAAGCAAAGGGAAAGTAATCTAAAATGATATGATAATACAAATCAATAAAAGGATAAGATTATCATTTATAAAATGGAAATTTCTTATAAATATGAAAGTGAGGAGAAATATGAATAAGATAGAATTACAAAAAATTAAAGAAGAAGCTCTAGAAGAAAATATACCAATTATAATGGATGATACTTTAGCCGTTTTAGAAGATATATTAAATGACATCACATTAAACAAAATATTAGAAATAGGTACAGCAGTGCGGATATTCTGCTATTTGTTTTTCAGAATTTTTAGAAAAAGGTGGTATAATAGATACGATAGAACGTGATGAAGAAAGAGTTATTAAAGCAAAAGAAAATATAAAAAGAGCAGAAGTAGAAGATAAGATTAGTGTATATTTGGGAGATGCAGTAGAGATATTGCCTACTTTTAATGAGAAATATGATATGATATTTATAGATGCAGCTAAAGGAAAATATCCATTTTTTTTAGAGCATGCATTACGTTTAGTTAATCATAGTGGAATTATTATTGCTGATAATGTGCTATATAAAGGATATGTTATGAGCGATTATAATAAACATAAACAAAGAACTGCTGTACGAAATTTAAGAGAATACATAAAGAAAATTCGGAGAAAATCCGCTTCTTGATACTAAAATTTTGGAAGTTGGGGATGGGCTTAGTATAAGTAGAATAAAAGAAGAACCTATTTAAAGTGTAGGTTCTTCTTCTTTTAATTGCTTTCCTTTAAGTCTATTGAGTTCAAGTTTTACTTCTTTTATAAAAGGAGTAAGTAATGTTTCTTCTTCTGAAAACTGTTCCCAAGAAACCGCATACAAAAAATGTTCTCCATTAATAGTAATTGGAATATGATTTGCATGTCTAAAAGCATCCTTAAAAGGAATATCTACTATTACATCTTTTTTAGTTACTGGATCAGTAGTAATAATAGTATATTTTGGAACACGCAAACGGGAATCTTCTTCTATTTTTACAGGTTTATAATGATAATGTCCAATAAGTTGATCTTTTTTTGCTACAAATTCCATATCAGGAGTTCGTACTTGGTCTTCATAGCAACAATCTGGATTATATTTATTATAATATATAAGATGTACAGATTGGTATTTTTTAATTTCACTATCATTGCTAGAATTATTTTTACTATCTTTAGCACGTTTAATATTAGATTTTGCTGCATCTGGATTATGAATATAATCCTTTAATATTTTTAACCTATACTTACTGGTTTCAGAATCTTTTGAATGCATATTAGATAAAGTTAATTGAATATATGAAGCATATGGTATAAGATCATGTTCAGCATCACTTGTTTCTATAGAATAAGGAATGTGTCTTGCTCCTATAATATCATTAATAAATATTTTGTTAGGATCACTATCTGTATCTAATATTTTTTGGTTTTCTTTATCCTCATAACTATATAAAGATTTTTGCCTAATTTTAGTTACTAATTGAGTTATTTCAGGATATTCTTTTAGTATTTCTTGCCTTTCAAGAAGAACTTCATCAATAATATCTTGTTTATAAGAAGTAGAGAACATTTCATATCTATCTGCTAATTGTTTATGATAAGGACTATTTAAATATGCTTCTATATTTCTACGTCTTTTAGGAATATGATATTGAAGATGATGTTCATAATTATGTAGATTATCTATTTTATGGCTTAAATAATATTCATGTTTTAATTTAAGAATTATATAATCTTTTTCCTCTTCAATAGTTACAGCATTTAACATTTCTGAAGAAAAATTCATTTTTGAAATGTATCTTGGATAATCTTTAATGTTAACATGAGATACATCAATTTTTTGAACAAAATCTGTATTATGCAATAGTATTACCACCTTTCATAATATATATTATATCATATATAAACATAAAAAGTCTAGTAATTGAGAAATGCGAATATAGAAATAAGAAAAAATTTTAGAAGCGTATGTGAATATATAGATAATACGATAAAAAATACAGAAAATAAAAAACAAGTATAAGAACCAAAAGTCACGCTTGTGTGTAACAGCCCAGCGCTTATTGTGGAACTCTTGCAAGGGGCTTCTTGAGACTTCTTTCTTTAAAATTAATTTAACACTAATTTCTAGTATTGTAAATATTTCAAAATTATAATATTTCATAAAATTACCCTGTAAAATATAAAAAATCCCTTTTAAAATATATAAAAATAGTGTACAATTATATACAAATTGTATTAATAGGAGAAAAGGATATGAATAAGAAATGGGAATATTACAGTAATAATGAAGAAAAAGCAAGCAAAATACAAGAAAAGTTTGGACTTAGTAGGTTGCTTTCAATTATTTTGGTAAACAGAGGAATTGTGGAAGATGATAAGATTAGAAAGTTTTTAGAGCCTACAAGAGAAGATTTTTATGATCCATTTTTGATGCCAGACATGGATATTGCAGTAAATCGTATTATAGAGGCAATGAATAAAAAAGAGAAAATTATGATTTATGGGGATTATGATGTAGATGGAATTACTAGTATTTCTGTTTTACAAAAGTTTTTATGTGAAAGAGGAATGAATGTAGCAAACCATATTCCTAATAGGTTAGAAGAAGGATATGGGTTAAATAAAGAAGCGATCAGGGGCATTTATGATAATGGTTATAGGTTAATGATAACAGTAGATTGCGGAATTTCAGCAACACAGGAGGTGGATTATGCAAATTCGCTGGGAATAACAACAATTATTACAGATCATCATGAACCATTAGAAGAGTTACCAAAAGCATTAGCGATTGTAGATGCAAAAAGAAAAGATAATAAATATCCATTTAATCAACTAGCAGGTGTTGGAGTTGTATTTAAACTAATTCATGGGATTGGTAAAAGACTAGGGTTAGAAGAAAGAGAATATTTGAAGTATTTAGATTTAGTATGTGTTGGGACTATATCTGATATTGTTCCATTAATAGATGAAAATAGAGTAATTACAAAACTTGGCTTGAAACTTGTTAATTTAACAAAGAATTTGGGACTTAAGTATTTATTAGAAGCTACAGGATATAGTAAAATAGATTCTAATACTATTTCTTTTGGCATTGCACCAAGAATAAATGCTTGTGGCAGAATGGGACATGAAACAGAAGCATTAGACATATTTTTATCAAATGATATAATTGAAGTGAAAGAGTTAACCTCTAAATTAAATGAATATAATAAAACTAGGCAAGAAACTGAAAAAGCTATTGTAAATGAAGCATTAGAATTAATACAGAAAAATGAAGAAGATGAAAAGAGTGCAATTATAGTAGGAAAAAAAGGATGGCATCATGGGGTAATTGGAATTGTTTCTTCGAAAATAACAGAAACCTATTTTAAGCCAAGCATATTAGTATCATTTGAAGATGGTATTGCCAAAGGTTCACGGCAGAAGCATACCAGGTTTTGATTTACATGATGTTTTATGCAAATGTAGTAAATACTTAGAAAAATATGGACGGACATGAAATGGCAGTAGGGCTTAGTTTAAAAGAGGAAAATTTTGAAAATTTTAAAAATGAATTTGAAAAAATTGCAAAAGAAAGTAAATTAGAAGAAATTCAAGATGTTATTTACATAGATGGAACAGTAAAACAAGAAGATATCAATATAGAATTTATAAAAGCATTAAAAAAACTAGAACCATTTGGAGAAGGAAATAAAATGCCTTTATTTGCCTATAAAGGATTAAAAATTAACTCAATTCGTGCATTAACAGAAGGAAAACACTTAAAATTAACATTAAAAGACGATAATCTTATTATAGATGCTATAGGTTTTAACATGGGAAATTTAGTAAATGAATATTTAATAGGAGATAAAATTGATGTTGTAGGAGTTTTAGAAATAAACGAATTTAATGGAATGGAAAGTGTACAAATAAATTTAAAAGATGTAATGAAATCTGTATAAAAGGTGGTGAATTTATGACAGAAGAAAAAAATCCTACGATTAATGATATTATATCAAAAATGAAAAAGAATAATTGGCGTAGTAATTCAAAAATGATAATAAAAGCATATAATTATGCTATTGCAAATCATGGTGACCAAAAAAGAAAATCTGGAGAGCCATATATTATTCATCCATTGCAAGTTGCATATACTCTTGCAGGAATGGAATTAGATGATGCTACCATTTGTGCTGCTATTTTACATGATGTAGTAGAAGATACAGATGTAACATATGATGACTTAGTTAAAGAATTTAATGAAGAAATTGCTGAGATGGTAGATGGAGTTACAAAACTTGGAAAACTTAATTATACTACATTAAAAGAACAACAAGTTGAAGACTATAGAAAGATGTTTTTAGCAATGGGAAAAGATATAAGGGTTATACTAATTAAACTTGCAGATAGGCTACATAATATGAGAACACTAAAGTTTTTAAGTCGTGATAGGCAAATAGCAAATGCTTCTGAAACAATGGAATTGTATGCACCACTTGCAAATCGTTTAGGTATGTATTCTTTAAAATGGGAATTAGAGGATTTATCATTTAAATATTTATACCCAGAAGAATATAGGGAAATAGTAGAAGGATTAGATAAAAAAAGGGAAGAAAGATTAAAATTTATTGAAAATATATTAGAAAAGATAAAAAAAGAATTAAAAATACAGCATATAGACGCTGGAATTACAGGAAGAGCAAAGCATTTATACAGTATTTATAGAAAAATGAAAAGAGATAATTGTTCACTTGAACAAATTTATGACTTATTTGCATTAAGAATTATTGTTAATTCTGTAAAAGACTGTTATGCCGCACTAGGAGTAGTTCATGAACTATATAATCCAATGCCTGGAAGATTTAAAGATTATATAGCAGTTCCAAAACCAAATATGTATCAATCGTTACATACAACATTAATAGGTGATAAAGGAACACCATTTGAAGTACAAATTCGTACATGGGATATGCATAGAATTGCAGAATATGGTATTGCTGCACATTGGGCATATAAGGAGGCAAATTTTGCAAAAGGTAAGAAATCTAATGTAAAAGTTGAAGAAGATAAACTTGCTTGGCTTCGTGAAACTTTAGAATGGCAAAAGGAATTGCAAGACCCAGAAGAGTTCTTAAATACTCTTAAAACAGAATTATTTGAAGATGAAGTATATGTATTTACTCCAAAAGGAGATATTAAAGTGCTACCAACTGGAGCAACGCCAATAGATTTTGCATATAGCATTCATGTTCAAGTTGGTCATAAAATGGTAGGATGTAAAATCAATGCGAAAATGATGCCTATTATTACTAAACTAAAAAATGGTGATATAGTAGAAATTATTACATCTGATAATGCAAAAGGACCTAGTAGAGATTGGCTAAAATTTATACAAAGTACATCTGCAAGAAACAAAATTCAAGGTTGGTTTAAGAAAGAACAAAGAGAAGAAAATATTGTTAAGGGAAAAGAATTAATTGAAAAAGAAATAAAAAGAATAGGAATGACACCACAAGAACTTTATAAACCTGAATATATACAAGCAACACTTGATAGATATAAATATAATACAATAGATGATATGAATGCGGCTATACGGATTTGGTGCAATTACTGCTGGAAAAATTATTGCAAAAATGCTTGAGGAATATAAGAAAGTATATGAAGATGACCAAATAGAACAAAAAATTGAAGAACTTGCAAGAGGAAAAAAAGTAAGAAATAATATTCCAAAGAGTGGAATTATAGTAAAGGGAATAGAGAATTGTTTGGTAAAATTATCGAAATGTTGCAATCCTGTTCCAGGAGATAATATTATTGGATATATTACAAAAGGAAGGGGAGTATCTATTCACACTATAGACTGTGTAAATGTAAAAGATTTATTGCAAGAGGAAGATAGAATTATTGATGTTGAATGGTATAATGAAAAATCATCAAACTATAATGTTGATATAGAAGTATTTTCAAATGATAGAACAGGTTTGCTTGCAGATATTATTAAGGCAATATATGATGTGAAAACAAAATTAATTGCAATTACAAGCAAAGTAAATAAGGAAAAAATTGTTATAACAGAAATAACAATAGAGGTAGTAAATTTAGATGAATTAAACAAAACGCTAAAAGCATTAAGAAAAGTTGATAGTGTGTTTGAGGTTAAAAGAAAAAAGTAGATTGTTAAAAGAAATATGCTCCATCTTGTTTTATATTGAATGTTTTTCTTACTCTCAAGTTCGTAGAAATAGTACAATATTCATGTGGGGCTACTTTAGTGAAAGGAAGTAATTTTGATGGTATTGAAAAGATTAAAGTTAAATACTCCACTTGGAGAGCCAACAAACTGCTATGTTATAGTAGATGAAGAAACAAAAGAAACTATGGTAATAGACCCAGCAGGGGAAAAAGAAAAGATTATAGAAATGTTAAATATATTAGAAGCAAAGTTAAAATATATTTATTTAACACATTGCCATGGAGACCACACAGGAGCTGTGGTAGAGTTACAAAATAAATATGAGGTAAAGGTGTTAATTGGAAGACAAGAAAGTCAAAATTTAAAAAATCCAGAGATTACATTAAACTATTATATAGGTGTACCAGATATAAAGCTAGAAGAAGATTCTAGAATTGATGATAAAGATTTAATTCATTTAGGAGAATTGGAATTTAATGTAATTCATACGCCTGGACATACAAATGGAGGAACATCACTTTATTGTGAAAAAGAAAAAATGCTATTTAGTGGAGATACACTATTTCGTGGTTCTTGGGGAAGAACGGATTTACCAACAGGAAGTTTAGTTGAAATTATGGATTCAATTATTAATAAATTGCTAGTACTGCCAGATGACACTATTGTTTATCCTGGACATGGAAAGTCAACAATGATAAAAGAAGAAAAACCAATTTATTTAGAACTACGTGAACGTGATTTTTAAAAAAATTCAAATACAACAAAAAATGATAATTGATTATAGTAAATAGAAATATTATAATTATTCATGCTTTAAGTTCTATTCTAAAAGAAAAAAGAATAGAATTAATATAGAAAATTTTTAACAAAGGAGAAAGACATGATAAATGTTACTATAATAAATTTAAAAAGTGTTAGCAAATATTTGTTATTTGCTGTATTGTTAGTATGTATGGTTTGTATTGCTAATTTTATTCGCAAAAATATTAAATTTAGTAATCAGTCTATTAATATAAGTTTTGTAGGATGTTTGAATGATACTTTGCCTAAAATAAATGAGGATAATACTACAAAAAGGATACGAGAAGTGGCATCAAGTTCTAGAGGTTCTAATTTAAGACGAATGCTTAAAATAGAATTACCTATGATGGATAAGTTAATTGTAGATGGTGAAGAAAGTGAAGAAATAAAACCTTCTGAAAATAAGGAAGAAAATAATTTAGAAATGGCTGAGACTAATGTTGTAACTAAAGAAGTGCAAGAAAATAATATTATACCTAAATTTAATCATACATTTGGTAGTGTGAAAGTAAAAAATGAGTCAGATAAAGAAATTACAGAAGAAATATTAACTCCTAATATGTCATTAGAAAACAATAAAGATATTATTATTTTTCATACACATACTTGTGAAAGCTACACTCCAAGTGATAATTTTAAATATGAGATGACAGGAAGTTATAGAACAACAGATTTAAACTATTCAGTTGCAAGAGTTGGAGATGAATTACAAAAGTATTTAACAAGTTATGGGTATAATGTAAACCATAACAAAACATATCATGATTATCCAGCATATAGTGGGTCATATGGAAGGTCACTTACAACAGTAGAAAATATTTTGAATACAGGTTCAAGTACCCAAGTAGTAATAGATTTACATAGAGATGCGGTGGGAAGTAATGCAAATTATGCACCAAGTGTAAAAATAGGAGATGAAACAGCAGCACAAATGATGTTTGTTATAGGAACTGATGGAGGAGGATTACAACACATAAATTGGCAACAGAATTTAAAATTTGCAGTAAAAATGCAAGAAAAAGCAAATGAATTATACCCAGGTTTATTTAGACCAATTATAGTACGTAATTCAAGATATAATCAACATTTAACAAAAGCAGCAGTAATAATAGAAGTGGGTGCAACAGGGAATACAATGGATGAATGTTTAGTTAGTATGAAATATCTATCTAAAATAATAAATGAAATTGTAAAGTAATGAGAAAATCCCTAGCAATTATAGTAATTGCTAGGGATTTTCTCATTACTTTAGTTTACTTTTTCTTATACAAATACAATAAAAATGTAACTTTTTTTAGTATATTGTCATAATATGTAGTATATCAAAAAAAGGAGGAATAAAAATGCGTAGAAGATGTAATTGTCATAAATGTTGTCTAAGTAATTATACTAAATATACAGACGATCTTATGGAAAAAGCATGTAAACATGTAGAACATGAATGCCCATGTCAAGATGATGATGACGAATGTAATTGCGGATGTGGTTTCGATGAAGAAGAATCAGTATTTCCAGCTAATCCAATGCTTGGTCAAAGTTATGTACCATGGCAAACAATGGATAAAACTTTTAAACCTTGTGTAGGGTTAAAGATGGGAACAATTTTTCCTGAACTAGTAAGCCCATATGTACCATGCCAAGGTATAGAAGAAATAGAATATATTAGACAAACAAATAAAATAGGAGAGGGGTGTAACAAATGTTAGAAGAGGAAAATAGAAATTGTAATTGCGATTGTAATCCTTGTGATTGTCAATGCGAGAATCATGAAAAAATGGATTGTAAATGCAAAAATGAGTTAAGAGAAGAAATGATGATGCAATTAAGAAGTTATAAATTTTCTATAATAGAACTTGCTTTATATTTGGACACTCATCCTGATGATGAAAAAGCTTTATGCTTGCATAGAGAATATGCGAAAAAAGCAAAAGAATTAGCAGACAAATATCAAAAGATGTTTGGACCATTAACAATTAATTATCCATGTAAAAAATGGAGATGGCTTGAGGAACCTTGGCCATGGGAAAGGGGGAATTTTTAATGTGGAGTTATACAAAAGCACTAGAATATCCAGTTAAAATTAAATGTAAAAATCCAAGACTTGCAAAATTCATCATTTCACAATATGGTGGTCCAGATGGAGAACTTGCTGCTTCACTTAGATATTTATCACAAAGATTTGGAATGCCAGATGAAAAAGCAAAAGCTATATTGAATGATATAGGAACAGAAGAATGAGTTCTTTGATGTTGTCAATAGCTAAAGACATTAATTACAATTAGCTATTGACTGTAAAATAAATTATTTTAAGGATAGATTAAGTTATATTCTTTTACTTTCACATACGAGCCATTCTCCACTTTCCCAGTCACCATAAGTTGATTTATATCTAACATCTAGTCTTATATCTAAATCTTCACCATAGTCTAAATAAATTGCTTTGAAAGTACAACCTTTATAATATATACCTTGGTCTTTAGGAAATAAATCTTCTATTTCATTTTTTGATAAATCTGTTTCTATATCAATTTGTATTCCTACAGTATTAGTGTACTTATCATAAACAAATTCGAATCTTGGTTCTCGTAAAATTTTAAAATTAGTTATTTCGTTTTCATGTTCATACTCTGTTGCTGGTAATAAAAATGGCCAAGGCTCTCCTGTGGGATAACTATACATATTACCATTAGATGAAAAATAATCTAATAGATTTTGATATTCCAGTTCATCAAATAAAACAGTTGGCAAATTTATCCCTGTATGGTCAATTCTTTTGATGTGTCCTGATAGTTTGTTAGAAACATCATTAATATTTAACCTTTTTATATTACACAATTCTTTATTATTTTTCTTTTGCCTAGATAATATATTTAAATACTTCTTAGAAATTGTATTATAGATTTATTTACATTATCTTTAATCTCATAAAAAGCTCCATGACCTGCTTTTTCAAAAGGATATAAAATAGAATTATGAATATTTTTATGCATGATTTCTGCCATGCCAAATGGACATATTTTATCTTCTTTTCCATGAAAAATACCTGTTGGTACATGAATATATTTCAAATCATCAAAAAGATTTTCATCTCTTAAAGCTACTAAAGAATTCATTTCTCCTAATCCAGAAGCACTATTATTTAAATTTTGAAACCACTCTTTAAAAGGTTTTGATTGGTCGTTATAAAAGAAAATGCTTCCAAAATACTCGTTTAATGATGGTCTATCATTTAGTCCAAGTTTAATTAGTTTATTCGTATCTTCCATTGATTGGCCATATGGATTAGAGTACGATTTGCAATAAGATGGAACAGCAGCATCTAATAAGCATAATTTTCTAACACCATATCCTTGATACATTTTCATATACCTTGTAACAATGGCTCCACCCATTGAAAAACCTAGTAAATCAAAATTCCATAGATTTAATGCATAAATAATATAGTACAAGTCTGTTGCAAATTGATTGTAATTGTATCCTGTATATGTCTCATCTGAATTGCCAAAACCTCTTAAATCTAATGTAATAATTCTATAATTTTCATTTAATAGAGTGGGAATTTGATATTCAAACATTTTATGTGATAAAGGCCAACCATGAACTAATACGACTGTTTTTTCTCCATTTGGATTTAATTCATATACAGCTATTTTTGCATTATCATTTGAACTTATAAAAAACATAAAATTTTCCTCCTATAATTTTGTTTTATTATAATGTATTCAAAAATTTTATATTGGTTATAAGAAAATTTAAGTTTTAGGTATTTTAGGATAAATATGTAATTCAAAATGAGTTGGGTCAGAATCACTTTTTATAGCTTTTTGGGTTTTTTGATATGTAACTTTTGCAATAATGCTTTTAAGTAAAATGTTTTTATCCTCAGCAGTTTCTAGTTTATCATATAAGTCAATTATATTTTCTAATTTTGGTATCATCATTTCTTTTTCATTTTGCATTTCATTATTTTTATTTAAAAGTTCAGTATATTCTGCTAGTTTATTTTCTAAACTTTCAATGTTTTCTTTTATAGCTTTAGAACGATTTATAAATTCATCTTTACTATAAACTCCGTTTTCTAAAAAGTCATATACTTTATTTAATTTAGCATTTTCCTTTTCTAATTCTTTTTTAGTAGTATCAATGGACTTTTCTATTAACTTACTATTTTCAGTATTTGAGTTATCTTTAACTTCATATTCTACTTTATAATTGTCAAGCCATATTCTTAACGCTTCGATGATTTTATTTTCTACAATATAAAGTTTAGAACTTATATTATTACATTTTGAATTAGAACATATTAGTGTTGCAGGTTTGTCAGCTTTTGTATAAGGTCTCCTTTGCATTGGCTTACCACATTTTTCACAAAAGACTAATCCTACTAATGGATTTTGAATAATATTGTTGTGTTTTACTTTTGGAGTATTTTGCTTTCTTTTTTCTTGTACTAATTCCCAAGTTTTATTATCAATAATTGGTTCATGTAATCCGTCATAAATTAAATAATCTTGATTACGAGGTCTACTAATGATAAGATGTCCATTTTTCGTTTTCTTTTTCTGTTTCCTTCTATTCCACACAATTTTACCAATATAGGTAGGATTAGAAAGAATATCTTTTACAGAAGAAATATTCCACTCATTAGAAATTCTAGGTTTCAAATTCATATCATTTAACTGTTTTACAACTGAATTTATAGTATTACTTTCAAAAGTATATAATCTAAAAATTTCTTTCACAATAGGTGCTTCATCTTGATTAATAGATAAAGTATAACCTTTAGCATCTTTTAACTTTACTCTATCATAACCAAAAGGAGCAATATTTCCAACAAATTTTCCTTCAGAAACAGAAAATTCTCGACCTCTTTGTAGACGTCTATTGATTGTCTTATATTCTCGCCTAGACATAAATAATCCAAATTCAAAATATTCTTCATCAAATTCATTATCTGGGTCATAAGTTTTAACAGGTGTAATAATTTTAGTATGAGAATATTTAAAAGCTTTTGAAACTCTACCTTGATCAGCAGTATCACCACGAGCTAACCTTTCTACTTCAACAACTAAAACACCAGTCCATTTTTCATTTTCAACATCTTTAAGAAGTTTTTGCATTTCTTTTCTTTCACTAATTGTTTCACCACTTACAACTTCACGATAAATTTTGCCAATAGTTAGGTTTCTCTTTTGGGCTAAGGTAGTTAAGATTTTTTCATGTCTTGCTAAAGTTTCGCCTTCTCCATATTTTTCAGATTCTATATCTTCTCTTGATTTTCTTAAATATATTGCATATGTGCCATCTTGCACATTTCCTCCTTTCCTTGTAATTTGTCTTTAACTTGTCTTTATTATATCTGTAATCGCAACAAATTACAATAAAGAAGGATTTATTTTTCTTATTAAATTAATAATAACATTATCTATATATTCTTTTTGAGTATCTGTATTTTTTACAATGTAATCATCATAGAATTTTATCTTTGTATTTTCAATAGTATATTCTTCTATCAACATATAAATCGCCTCTTTAAAATTTATGAAAAAAGCATAAAAAAATACCCAAGACATGCTTGTTTTTAGCAAATTTATATCTTTCAATGCTAACATTATATGATGAGAAATTTATAAAATCAGTTCCCTTTTATTTCCATTTTTTCTAAAATTTTATCAAATTATTGATAAATCAAGTAATTTATGTTAATATATAGTAAATATTAAATTGAAAATACTAACTCAACAACAATTGTAAGGAGGAAAGCATATGAAGTTATCAAGAATTATTAAGCGGAGAAGATTTTACAAAAATGTAAAATTTGAAAGCAAAAAATTAAAAGAATATTTGTATAAACCAATCTTTTCTTTTGCTACACACAATGACTTAAAGAAATTTGAATATATTACAAATTATGTGAGTCATGCAACAGTAAAAAAACATTTAGAAACTGGAGAGATTGTTTTTAACATTGTTTATCCTGTTACTATTTCGGGTACAAGCATTTCGAATATACAAATTACAGATGCCAAAGGTAATATTTTTAATATCTCATTATTACCACCTAAAACAATTATTTATTATGAAATAGAAGATGATACAACAATTAACCTCTTTATAGCTAACTATTTACCAGATGAAGATGAAGAAAGGTTTTATACCAAAAAAATTTATTACCATATTGTATAGCTTGAATTTTTTTATGCTTTAAACAAAAATGGACTTAGTTATATTGACTAGGTTCATTTTTGTGTCAATCCTCTTTTTTAGTATAATGTGCTTTATTAAAATCTAAAATAGCTCAATTAAAATTGAGGGCAGGAAAGCGAGTGTTCACACATCGCCTACATACTTGAAACAAGTTCATTTAGTGTACTTGAAATTGATTAAATTTTATTAAAAGTATTGATTTTGCAAATAAAATAACATATTATGAATATAATAGTAGTGGATATTTAATATCTACTATAATTAAAAATGTGAGTCGCAACCCTGCTTGCGAGATATAAATGTGCAGGTGGAAAAATGTTAATTATAGTAAAATGTGGGGTCTATAAGTTACTTAGATCTCATATTTTCATAAAAGGAGTTAAATAATAATGATAATAGAAGATGGAAAATTTTATTTTATAAAAGATGAGTTCTTTGATATATTTAAAGATTATAAATTAATGGAAAACAAAGAAGGTGGAAATAAAAGATATTGTTACTTTTGTTTTAGAGATAGGAAAAATAAAGAAATAATATGGAATAAGAAAATAGATTCTCCATAAAATTATTAGTGGAGGTATTTCATATGAATAATACTAAAATAAGAAATTATCAAATAGTAAGTGCGATTTTTGTATGCATAGTCGGCACTTTATTACATTTTACATATGAATTATTTGGAGAAAATACATTAGTGGCATCATTTTCAGCAATTAATGAAAGTGTGTGGGAACATTTAAAATTATTATTTTTTCCTATGTTACTTACTACGATTATTGGTTATTTTTATATAGGAAAAAATATACCTAATTTTTTATGTTCAAAGACAATAGGAATAATTGCATCCATGTTATTTATCATTATATTTTTCTATACCTATACAGGAATCATTGGAAAAAGCATTTTATTTATTGATATAGCTTCATTTTTCGTTGCAGTTATATTAGGAGAGTATCTAGCTTATAAACTTATGCTTAGTAATTTCAAGTGTAATAATATAATAGCAATCATTGTTCTAATAATTATATTAATGTGTTTTGTAGTATTTACTTATCATACTCCTAAGATAGAAATTTTTAGAGATCCAGTAACAAATAAATATGGAATTATAAAAGATATAGGAAATTAAATTAAAATTAGGTATGTGTAATTTTATACATACTTTTTATCTGTAAAAATAAATTTTACAGCCAATAGCACTAATTTTTTATAATTGACAACATCGTGGCACCGAAGAATTGGCTCACTTAGAGATGGTAGGAACAATAGTACACCAGTTAACAGAAGGAGTATGTCCAGAAGAATTAGAAAGAGCAGGATTAGGAGCATATTATACAGATCATGGGGTGGGTTTGTAATATATCCTAATCCTGCTTGTTTAATTTATATTTATTATATAATTCTTTTGTTATTGTAAATCCATAATATTGCAAATATTTTAATGAGAATATATTTATTGTAATTACATTTCTTTGTGTAAATGGATTTAATCTTAATAATTCATAATGAAAATTTATAATATGATTTA
>CAQOYX010000027.1:7858-18470 GCA_948852375.1 uncultured Clostridia bacterium | reverse complement strand
ATTTATTAAACTATTTACTGTATATAAGTAATATAAAATTAAATATATAAAACATATCTAATAATAAACCAATATTGGCATAAACTACTAAGTATTACAAAAATATGAAAAATCTCATAAAAACCAAAATATTTATCTTTAAAATGAGACCATTTTTGCACATAAATAACAGCACCAAAAGTATAAAAAATACCACCAGAAAGAAGCCACCATAAAGAAAAAATAGCATCAAGTCTATTAAAAATAGTAATCATAGGATATACAGCAATATAACAGTCCAACCCATAGCAAGATAAATACCAGTAGTAAGCCATATTGGAGCATTAATCCAAATAGCAGTAAAAACAATACAACAATAGCAAGTCCATAAACAATGCCCCAAATAGACCAACCCTTTTCATTACTATAAATACTAGACATAATAATTAAAAAAACTAAACCTACAACAGATAAAACAACCCCAAATAAATGAGTCAAACCATACAGGATTTTTAATTTTCTTCTCCATAAATAACATAAAATTATTTTACTTATAGAAACAAGAAATAGTAAACTTAGTTCAAATTGCCATGCAATATTTAAAAATTAAGTTGCAGACATAATCTACGATATGTTATAATAAGCACATCAAAAAATGAATATAAATTATTGATTATTTTTTACTATTAAAAGAAAGGATAAAGGTGAACATGACTCTAATAATACAAACAATAGCAAATGAATTAAACATAAAATATGGACAGGTAGAAAACACAGTAAAACTAATTGATGCTGGAAACACAATTCCATTCATAGCACGTTATAGAAAAGAAGTAACAGGCGGACTTTCAGATGAAACCTTAAGAGAACTAGGAGAAAGGTTAACATACTTAAGGAACTTAGAAACAAGAAAACAAGAAGTAACAAAATCTATACAAACACAAGGAAAATTAACAGAAGAAATAATCAAAGAATTAGAAAATGCAGTAACACTTGCAGAAGTTGAGGATATATACAGACCATACAAACAAAAGAAAAGAACAAGAGCAACAATAGCAAAAGAAAAAGGACTTGAACCACTTGCTGAAATTATATATGCACAAGAAGAAACAAAACTACTTGAAGAAATTATAAAAGAATATATAAACAAAGAAAAAGGAGTAAACACAGTAGAAGAAGCAATATCTGGAGCATTAGATATAATAGCAGAAAATATATCAGATAATGCAGAATTTAGAAAACAAATAAAAAGAATATATTATAAAGAAGCGGTAATACAAACAAAAGCAACAAAACCAGAAGAAAAATCAAACTATGAAATGTACTATGAATTCAGTGAATTAGTAAATAAACTACCAAGCCATAGAATACTTGCAATCAATAGAGGAGAAAAAGAAGAATATCTAAAAGTAAAAATAGAAAAACCAGAAGACAAAATAATAGAAACAATGGAAAAAAGAACAATAAAAAAACAATCACAATATAAAACATATTTAGAAACAGCAATACAAGATGCATGGAAAAGATTAATAGAAGGACAAGTAGATAGAGAAATACGTTCAGATTTAACCGAAAAAGCAGAAGAACAAGCAATAAAAGTATTTGGAAAAAATGCAAAACAATTACTACTTGGAGCACCACTGAAAGGTTTAACAGTAATAGGATTTGATCCAGCATATAGAACAGGATGTAAAATTGCAGTAATAGACGAAACAGGAAAAGTGCTAGATACTACTACCATTTATCCAACAGAGCCACAAAATGATATAAAAGGAGCAAAAAAGACACTACTAGAACTAATAAAAAAGCATAAAGTAAACATGATAGCCATAGGAAATGGAACAGCATCAAGAGAATCAGAAATGTTTGTAGCAGAACTAATAAAAGAAGCAACACACCAAGTACACTATGCAATAGTATCAGAAGCGGGAGCCAGTGTATATTCAGCATCAAAACTTGCTACAGAAGAATACCCTGAGATTAATGTATCATTAAGGGGAGCAATATCAATCGCAAGAAGACTACAAGACCCGTTAGCAGAACTAGTAAAAATAGATCCAAAAGCAATAGGAGTAGGGCAATATCAACATGATGTAAACCAAAAACAATTAGAAGAAAGCTTAACAGGAGTAGTAGAAGACGCAGTAAACAAAGTAGGAGTAGACGTAAACACAGCAACACCATCACTACTTTCATATGTAGCAGGACTAAATAAAACAATAAGTAAAAACATAGTAAAATACAGAGATGAATTTGGAAAGATAAAACAAAGAAAAGAATTATTAAAAGTGCCAAAACTAGGAAAAGTAGCATATGAGCAATGTGCAGGCTTCATAAGAATATATGACGGAGAAAACCCATTAGAAATAACAGGAGTACACCCAGAAAGCTATGATAAAGCAGAAAAACTATTGCAAAAACTAAACTATAAATTACAAGACATAAAAGACAAAGAAAAACTAATAAAATTAAAACAACAATTATTAAAGATAAACATAAAGAAAACAGCAGAAGAACTAGAAATAGGAGAAATAACCCTAAATGACATAATACAAGAACTAACCAAACCAGGAAGAGATCCACGTGAAGACATGCCAAGACCAATACTAAGAAATGATGTATTAAAAATAGAAGACCTAAAAGAAGGAATGGTATTATCAGGAACAGTAAGAAACGTAATAGACTTTGGAGCATTTATAGACATAGGGGTAAAACATGACGGGCTAGTACACATATCTGAAATGAGTAACACATTCGTAAAAAATCCATCAAACATAGTATCAGTAGGGGATATAGTAAAAGTAAAAATAATAGGAATAGATCTAGAAAGGCAAAAAGTAAAATTAAGTATGAAAGACATATAAAAATATCAAAAGCATTTTTAAGAAAATAAAAGCCAAGTATTGACAAAAGCAACACTTGGCTTTATAATAGTAAAAGTTACAAAATGTGCCATTAGATAAGTTCGTAGAGTAGCAGACTCTTAATCGAATCATACCCTACTATAAGTTAATTGATACAACACAGTATTTACAATAGGTTTAAAAGTTTTTAATAATGTTAATAATTAGTGGGTGTCCCCACTAGTCCCCAGTTTTCCCCTAATATAAAATGGAATAATTGGAACATAAAATTTTATATACGCGCCATTAGCTCAGTTGGTAGAGCAGCAGACTCTTAATCTGATGGTCGGAGGTTCAAATCCTCTATGGCGCACCATTTGTAGCGATTTTAGATATAAAACTGTTTCTCCAGTTTAAATATCTAAAATCCATTTTTTTACTTATTTTTAGGAGTTTTTTATTCCCAGTTTTAAATTTAATATTTTGTAAAGCCTTTTCTTCCTCTAATATACTTTTATAGGCTTTTTCCATTGCTAATTTTTTTTCTTTTATTAGAAATTGAAATATAATATTTTTGTGTAGATTAAAATCAGAATATCCCATCAGTTTCATAAGAACAAGTTAATTCATATCTTTTTGACATTTGACATAAAATGTGTTAAAATTTAATTAATAACTTGCAAAGCAAGATGTAAGGAGGAATTTATAATGCGTAAATTTAAACGGTCAATACGATTTATTGTAACAGCTATTCTTCTGGGAATCATACTTTTCTATTTGATAATTCAAATAGAATGCGCAGAAGGAAACCTCTGTGGAGACACATTAACTTCAACAGAGTTCAATCTGGTAGTACAATGTTTATTTTGCTTGGTAGTATTGGTAATAGTCACGTTGACAATGCCACCAGATTTTCAGTACTGTATAAGGGTTTCCAATGACTGGGTAATTTTTGAAATTTCTGAGAAGGATCATAGAAGGATAGACAGGAATTTTATCATAACCAGCCAAAAAAGACGCTATATAGTGCTTGATGATGGATTTTCGAGAATATGTATTGTGTATAACAAGGAGGTTTTACAATTCCTAAATGAAATCAATAACGACTGATGATTTCGAAAAAGAACCCTCAATAGAGGGTTCTTTTTTTATACTAAATTTTTAAAATGTTCTGCAAGTTCACCACAACCAATATGATTTTTTTCATAATATTCTATTACTTCTAATTTAAATTCTTTTGAATATTTAGACATATAAAATGAACCCAAATTATTAAACTTTTTTGTCTAATAATTTGGGTTCACTTCATTTCTGATTGATTTTTTTGTTGCTTAAAAACAATATAAAAATTATCCAAACGAAATAAGAGTGCGAAAAATAAAGATAATAAGCAAAAGCTAGAATTGAATTTGCTATTATAACGATAATAATACAAGATTGTCAGTGTGATGACCTATATAAAAGCAATATATTTGATGACAACGACAATAAAATTGTAAATAATATTGCAAGAAGAGTAACTATACCAGACGAAAACAAAACAAAAATAAAAAATGTATAGCAATTATTCACAAAATATTGTAAAATGTTATTTATAAAACAATAAAAAGGAGAAAAATGTGGAAAACAATAAGCAAAAAATATCTTTAAAACAAATTATATGGTATCTTATCATATTTAGTATAATTGGTTTAATAATAGAAACAATATTTTGTTATGTTACAACAGGGATTTTAGAAAGCAGAAAAGGGCTAATATGGGGACCATTTTGCCCGGTATATGGAGTAGGAGCTACAATACTAATAATATTATTAGATAAATATCAAAATAGCATAATAAAGCTATTTTTAGCTGGGAGCATATTAGGCAATATAATAGAATATGCATTAAGCTATATATTAGAGGCAATGTATGGAATGAGATTTTGGGATTATTCATACTTAGACTGGAATTTAAACGGAAGAATATGTGTAAAATATTCAATATTTTGGGGAATATTAGCAATTATATTAATAAAACTTATAAAGCCTGCTATAGATAAAATAATAAATCAAATCCCTAATAGTAAAGAAATAAACATAACCATAATAATACTAGCAGTTATAGATTGCATACGGAACAGTATGGGCAGTAAAATCATATGAAAACAGAGTAGTAGCAAGGTATTATAATTTACAACCAAAACAAGAAAATAATATAAAAACATATATAGAAGAAATGCTATTTTCAAATGAAAAGATGAAAAAAACATTTCCGAATCTAAGATATATAGATGAATTTGGAGGTAGTCATGATCTAAAGAAAATGATAAAAGAGGATTAATAACATTAATTAATACTCATCAAAAATATTTAGAACATCATAGAAAGAAGAATTATCAGTTAAAACAATATCAAATGAACTTTTATAAAGTTCAAAATTTTCTTCTACATTTTTATCTAAAAAACCAAAAGAAATAGTTTTTGAGAAATCTTCTTTATTAACCATATTCAAATCTTCGACTAAATCTCCAAATAAAAGAATATAGTCCTTATTTTTAACAATACTAACAATATTACTTGGAAGCATATTCATACTTTTGTTACAAGTATGAATAACATCATCATTAAAAGGCAACATTAAATTATCCTTAAAATTAATAAAATTACTAACTATATGAATATTATCATAAAAACAATCATTCAATTTAAGAGTTTCTATAATAACATTACCAATTCCAGCAGATAAAATAACAACTGGAATATGCCTTAAAGATAAACCATATAAGAAATCTTTAACTCCATTTTTAAAAGCTATGCTACCGAGCCGAAACACACTTTTTAAGAATTTCATAAGTCAAGCCATATGAATAAAAAAGATCCATAACATCAAGATACCACTTTTTCATATAAATACTTTTAGTAGAAATATCCAAAGAATAATCGTGTTCTAGAGAACCGTATTTTTCATATAGCAATAAACATTGCTTTTCAAATTCAAGAGGCATAATACTAGGATTTTGAAGAACAGTCCAAGAATCTTCACTATCTAAAGTAGTAATAGTATTATCAAAATCCATAATAACCAAAAAGTTATTACTATTAAAATTAAAAGAATCAAGTTTATTTGTATTAATATATACCACAATAACCTCCATGTTTTTAATACATCATCTAAATTTTTGGTAAAACAATCTTAGAATTTTTCTTTTTAGGTCTATATAAAGTAACCTTGTTACCAATAATTTGAACTAAAACAGAATTAGTACTAATTGCTAATGTATTTGCTAAAAAGTGATTATCCTCAGGAGCAGTTTCTAAAACAGAAAGTTTAATAAGCTCACGAGCCTCCAAAGCATCATCCACCTGTTTAATTAAATTCTTATTCAAACCATTTTTGCCAATCTGAAAAATAGCCTCTAAATTATTGGATAAAGCACGTAAATATGCTCTTTGTTTACTAGTCATAATCATATCACCATTCCTTAAAATTATTAATATTATACACTATAAAAAGTAGTAATGCAATTACAAAATATAAAAAAATTATGTTGACAAAATATATAAAATAATATAAAATCTGAATTATAAAATAGAAAGGAGTTTAACATAATGCTTAGAATGATTATGCAAGCATTAAGGTGTGAAAAACAGAAGTTTTGCACAGACTGTCGAAAAAGGAAAGGTTGTCTCATACGGAAGAAATTTTATGTTTCAGATGAGAAATACACAGAGTATTTACAGACAGTTAAAGATTGGACGGTTAAAAGAGCATTTAGAGTAAAGAAATGTAGTATGGAAAATACCATAGAAAAACAAGAAAATAAAATGTTGAAAAAACGTTCAAGAGAAATGGAATTACATCCAACATATTCAGAAGAATAACCTTTCTTACTTAAGACAAACATTTAAGTAGGCAATGTCTAGAATCCTGCAAGCATTTAGCTTGCAGGATTCTCTAAACCAAATTTACTAAAAAACCAATCATACCAATTACTCCAAACAAAAGAAAAATTACTCCAGATAAAGTATTCATGCATTTATAAGAAATATGATTTGCTAAACACTTACCAAATAAAATAGCAATAGAATCACTTGCAACCATACCTAAAATAGCACCTAAAATTAAATATACTTTAAAAGCAGGAAACTGTATTCCAAGTCCAAGAGATGCAAGAAAAGTTTTATCACCAAATTCACCAATAGCAATACTAAAAGCAATAATAAAAATATATCCTATAGCTAAATTAGAAATCTTATTTAAAAAATTACATTTATCAGAATTATCTCCATTATTTTCTCTATTCATTAAAGTAATAATTCCAAAAAACAAAAAAGATACATATGTAATAAATTCTAAAATAGTATGAAGCCATGTGTTATCGAGAGCTCCCAAAAAACCACCAAATAAAATGGCAATACCATGGCTAAAAAAAGAACCGTAAAGCAACACCAAGCAAAATAGAAAAACTTTTTACTTTACTAGAAAAAGATAAAACTAAAAGTTGTGTTTTATCACCAAGTTCAGCCATAAAAACCATAAAGAAAGATACCAAAAAAGGATACAAGCACTGCATTAAAATCACCTAAGTAATAAGTATGTAGAAGAAATAAAAATATGAGGAAAAACTAATAAATTAGAACATAGATCTTGTATATTAAAATTCAACTTTTCAATAATAGATATATAGAAAACAAAAATCTATATCATACTTCTAATTTTTTCAATAATAATACTACAAGACATATCATTAATATCATTATTTCCAGGAATAATAATATCTGCTTTCATTTTAGTAGGCTCAACATATTTCTCATGCATTGGTTTCAATGTAGTGATATATTTTTGAATAAGATAATCCAAATTTAAACCTCTTTCTTTTATATCTCTTCCGAATTAATCTAGTAAACCTTATGTCTGAATCTGTATCAACAAAAATTTTAATATCCATTAAATCTGCAAGTTCATCATTTTCTAAAACAAGTATACCTTCTATAATAATTATAGGTGCTACATTAACTGTAACTGTATCTTTTTGCCTAAGACGTTCTGTATAAGAATATATAGGTCTTTCAATAGTTTTGCCAGTTAATAAAAATTTAACATGATCAATTAATAAATCTGTTTCATATGCCGAAGGACAATCATAGTTTCTTTTCATGCGTTCTTCTAATGTTATATTGGATAAACTTTTGTAATAAAAATCATGAGATAAAATTATAGCTTTATCATTAAATTCCTCTTTAATTTTATTTGCTAATGTAGTTTTTCCGAGAAGCAGTTCCACCTGCGATACCTATTATAATTGGTGTATTCATACTAAAATTCATTCCTTGAAAAATATTTAGGTTTTTTATAAAGGATTTACCTATAAACCTATCATGCTGTTGTTTTTATTTTGTTCTAAAGGTACACATAGTTATAAAAATAATTATGATAAGTCTAGTACATTTGAAAAATCTTTTTTACGTGATGTTTTTTCTATAATAAATTGTTTTCTTCTTTCCAACATATTATAGATGGCATTAATAGTTTTGCCAACACCACCATGATTATTATCTACTGGAGTTATAATATTTGCAATTTCCTTTAGTTCTGGTTTAGCATTCAACATAGCTATTTTTAGCCCAGCAACTTGTAACATTTCCATATCATTTCCACCATCTCCTACAGCAATAATTTCTTCCTTTTTTATTCCCAAGTGTGCTGCTAATATTTCAATTGCACTTGCTTTAGTAACTCCCTTTCTCATAATATCGTGATAAGAAATAGTTTTTATTTTTCCTTCAGAATCTTTTTCAGGTGTTGTACGTATACATTGTTCAGATATTTGTAAATCAGGAATGCATATAAGTTTATTATAGCAAGATGATAATTCTTCTTCTGTACCATTAACAGAAAATAAAGGAATGGGGTCAGTCAAGTTTTTTATATAATCCTCTAAATTAGTTTGATAATTAAATGGAACCCCCATATTATCATACATTGGGTCAATAACACGTCTATAAGAATATTTGCTATCTGCTACTTCACATTTTGTAGTCATAAATTCATATTCCAGACCATTTTGCTTACAAACATCAACCAAACTAGTAATTTGTTCATCTGATAAATGCAAGTTAATCAAAAATTTATCTTGCTTAAGATCTTTTAAAATAGCTCCATTTGTAGCAATAATATAATTTCCGAAATGCATCTCCACCTTTATTTGCAATATACATTGCAACCTCTAAAGGTCTGGCAGTTGCAATGACTGGAATTATACCAAAACGATCATATAATTTTTGAATTGCTTTAATATTTTGTTCAGGAATGTCTTTGTCATCATCTAATAATGTTCCATCTAAATCTAATACTAACATTTTAAACATAATTAAATTCTCCATTTCTTAATTCTTTCATTATGTAAATTATACATAATTTTTAAAGAAATGTCAAATATTTATGCTCGCAAGATATTGTTACACAGAAAGTAATAGCTTTTTTCATTTTGGTATGATATACTAATATTTGCAAATAATAAAAAAAAGGAGGCAATTTCATGATTTATCTTATTACTTTTTTAGAAGGACTTATCTCCTTCATATCACCATGTATGTTACCAATGATACCAATATATTTAACATATTTTGCAGGAGATGTAAATAAAAAGAATAATACAATAATAAACTCTATAGCATTTGTAATAGGATTTACAATAGTATTTTGTATATTAGGAATATTCGCAGGAACAATAGGAGCCATGTTAAAAGAACATCAAACCATTGTTAATATAGTATGTGGACTAGTAGTAATAATATTTGGATTAAATTACTTAGAATTTATAGATATACCATTTTTTAAAGGAATAGGAAGAACAGATAAAAAAATTACAGGAATAGCCTCAGCATTTATATTTGGGGTAATTTTCTCAATAAATTTAACACCATGTATAGGAGCATTTTTAGGGTCTGCCCTAATGATGGCAGGAGTTTCAGGAACAGTATTAAAAGGGGTATCATTATTATTTGTTTATTCATTAGGATTAGGAATACCAATAATTGTATCAGCAATTTTAATAAAAAAGATAAATACTGTATTCGACTTTATAAAAAAGCATTACAAGATAATAAACAACATATGTGGAATATTTTTAATAATAATTGGAATAGCAATAATATTTGGAATAATGAATAGTTTATTATATTATTTTATATAAATAGTTTAAAACAAATATAAATTATGTAAACTTATAAAAAGGAAAGGATTTTAATGTGAAAAAATATTTAAAAATTATGATATATTTAGCAATTTTTATAGCAGTTATAATACTTGCAACAGTAGGATATAAGTATTTAACTAGCAAATATTTGCCAAAAGAAATAAAGGTAGAAAACGAACAAAAGAACTTAAATAATGCAAAAGATTTTCAAGTATTAAATATAGAAGGTGAAAAAGTAAGTTTATCAAATTACTTTGGAAGACCAATAGTAGTCAACTTTTGGGCAACATGGTGCAATCCATGTAAACAAGAACTACCAGAATTTCAAGAAGCATATAAAAAATATAATAAAGATGTAGAATTTTTAATGGTTAATTTAACAGATGGATACAATGATACAGTAAAAAATGTAAAAGAATTTGTAAATAAAAACAATTACAGTTTTCCACTATATTTTGATACACAAAATAGTGCTGGAAATGCTTATAATGTATATTCAATTCCGCAAACACTATTTATAAATAAAGATGGAAAAGTTCTAAAATCATATAAAGGAATGATAAGTAAACAAAATTTAGAAAGATATATAAAAAAATTAACAGAATAAAGC
>CAQOYX010000027.1:0-7848 GCA_948852375.1 uncultured Clostridia bacterium | reverse complement strand
TAGAGAAAATATCAAATAGAACTTGATATTTTCTTTTTATTAGAATATTATAAAATATAATGGAAATGTAATAAAATAAAAAAACAATATCTGAACATATTAAATAAGAAAATAAAAAAGCAAAAAGGTAAAAATTAGTAATATATATAAATGGAAAATTATTTATTAAAAGTTGTACTAGAAGAGAAAGGAAGAGTAGTAAAATGACAAACTTTAAACAATGGTGTATAGAAAATGAAAAATATAAATTACTATTATTATATGAAAATGCACAAAATACGAAGAAAAGCAATGAAATTGGATTTTCAACACGAGAGGAAGTGAATTGGAAATGTACAAAATGTGGAATGGAATGGAAAATGTCAACAAATAAAATGAACAAAAGAAAAGAAGAATGTTTATATTGTTCCCATAAGAAAGTAAGCAAGTTTTATAACTTGCAAACAGAAGCACCGATTTTAGTAAAAGAATGGAATTATGAAAGAAATACAAAAAAACCAATCCAATATCTTCCAACATCAAAAGAAAAAGTATGGTGGAAATGTAAAAATGGACATGAATGGGAAGGAGGGATATATGATAGAATTAAAGCAGTGGATAGAAATATAAAATTAGGAAGACCAATTTGTCCTTATTGTAATCATGAAAAAGTATCATCAACTTATAATTTGGTTACAGAATTCCCAGATATTGCAAAACAATGGAATTATAAAATGAATGGTTCACTAATTCCGCAAAATGTAACACCTAAATCGCAACAAAAAGTATGGTGGACATGTGAATATGATCCTACACATGTTTGGCAAAGTAGAATATCAAATAGAACAATATTGCATAGAGGATGTTCCATATGTGCAAGAAGAGTAAAAACCTCTTTACCAGAAAGAGTGTTATACTATTATTTAAAATTATGTTTTAATGATTGTGAAATACAAAAAAGAATGTTAGATAAATATATATTAGATATATTTATACCATCTCATAAAATTATAATTGAATATGACGGTTGGTATTACCATTCAGATGAAAAAAGTAAGAAAAGAGAGAAAAAAAAGGACAGAAAATTAAACGAATTTGATATTATCAGAATAAAAGAAGTAAAAGAGGAAATAAATGAAATTATTTATGATAACAATATAATAAAATATCATCCACAAGAAAGATATACTAATTTAGATGAATTAATAAAAGAAATATTAAAAATTATTGAGAAAAAGACAAAAACAAAATTAAAATACAACATTGATTATGAAAGAGATTATAAAAAAATACAAGAAATGTATTATCATGTAAGAAAATCATATTCACTTGCAGTCAAAAAGCCAGAATTAGCAAAAGAATGGAGCATAAAAAATGAAATGTCCCCAGATAATATAACTCTAGGTTCAAGTTATAATGCAAAATGGATTTGTCCTAAATGTAATAGAGAATATATAGCAACTGTAAATAATAGAGTAAAACACAATTCAAATTGTCCATTTTGTTCAAATAAAAAAGTATGTAAAGAAAATTCATTAGCTTACCGTTTTCCTGAAATATCAAAAGAATGGAACTACGAAAGAAATGGAGATTTATTACCAGAAAATGTGATTGCAGGTTCTGATAAAAAAGTATGGTGGAAATGTAAGAAAGGACATGAGTGGCAAACACATGTATATTCAAGAACAGGGAAAAAATATTCCAATTGTCCATATTGTAGAAATATAAAATTAAGCAAAGATAACTCGCCTGCAGTAGTAAATGAAGAATTAAGTAAAGAATAAAGCTATTAAAAAAATAAAGGATTAAAACCAGAACAATTTTCTAAAGGTTCTGGGAAAAAAGTATGGTAAAAATGTGAAAAAGGACATGAATGGCAAGCGAGTATATGAAATAGAATAAAAGGACAAAAATGTCCCAAATGTTGAGAAAATCATCATAAAAAAACATAAAATAAAAAAGGGTATCAAATAGATTCCCTTATATTTATGCGAGAACAGCTCCAAGAACTAAAATACCCAAATTATCATTATAAATCTTATCAAACTGTGAAATAGGAAGCGGATTTTCGCCGCAAACCAACTTCGATAGTATACCCAGGTTTATTGTAATTTTGTATAAACCAATCCTTATAACCTGCCCAAGAAGACTCTGGAGGTGTAAGGTCTAGCAAATACCCGCTAACATCAGCAAATTGTTTACCAATATATTCTGAATTAGGAGGTAAAAAATCTTGAAACTTCCAATAAATAACTTCACCTTGGCTATGATAAGCCAAAATCAAACTAAAATTATGTGCTAAAGTAAAATTATAAACAGACCTAGCCTCAGGAGTAGACAAAGGAAAATGACCAACATAATCACGAGGAGCTGGACTTATAAAACCTTGTTCAAACTTAATTTTTCGAGCATTCTCCCAACCGAGCAGGAAATTGTAAATTAAGATCCACACCTGTGAGGCTGATTAACTTCCATATAGGAAAATTATAATTATTGAATATAAAAATATTTACAGAGCAAGGTGTGATAAAACATCTTGCTTTTATTTTTTAAAAGAAATAAGTGTTAATTTGTGGAAAAAAGCAAAGAAGTATGATATAGTGTAAAAGTAAATTTGGAGGAAAAAATGGAACTTGTAAAACCTTTCGTAAAATGGGCTGGTGGTAAAGGTAGCTTAATACCACAATTAAAGAATTTTTATCCATTTGAATTAGAGAATGAAACAATAAATAAATATGTAGAGCCATTTGTTGGTGGTGGAGCAGTTTTAATAAATATATTGCAAAAGTATAATGTAAAAGAAGCTTATGCTTTTGATATAAATAAAGATTTAATAAACTGTTATAATGTTATAAAAAGTAATGTTGAAGAACTTATAGCTGAACTAAAAGTGAAAGAAAATGAGTTCTTGAAAATAGAAGATGAAGATAGACAAGCATATTTTTATGATATTAGAAAAGAGTACAATTCTTATAGAACTAATGTAGATGAGTTAAATGTAAAAAGAGCTGGAGAATTTATATTTTTAAATAGGACATGCTTTAATGGGTTATATAGAGTAAATAAAAATGGAGAATTTAATGTACCTTGTGGTAAATATAAAAATCTTACAATATGTGATTCAACTAATTTAAGAAATTTATCATTTTTGATTAGAAATGTAGTATTTCAATATGGAGATTATACAAGAAGTGAAAAATATATAGATAGCAATACATTTGTGTATTTTGATCCACCATATAGACCATTATCAGTTACTTCAGGTTTCACATCTTATACTAAAGAAGATTTTAATGATGAAAATCAAAAAGAATTAGCTAAGTATTTTAGAAAACTAAATGAAAAGAATGCAAAATTAATGTTATCTAATTCTAATCCTAAAAATACAAATAAAAATGATAATTTTTTTGAAGATATATACAAAGGATTTAATATAAATGAAATCTCTGCTAAAAGAATGATAAATGCAAATGCAAAAGGTAGAGGAGAAATTTCAGAATTACTTATTACAAATTATGAGGAGATGAATAAATGTATCATAGAAAATTCTACTTTGAAGAAAGTGGCTTTAAGCTAATTGATAATGATACTTTTGATACATTAAAAGAATTTGGAGAAAAAAGCTTTGATATGATATTTGCTGATCCACCTTATTTTTTATCTAATAATGGAATAACTTGTAGTGGTGGAAAAATGGTAAACGTGAATAAAGGACAATGGGATAATTATTTAAATATAAAAGATAAACATGAATTTAATAGAAAGTGGATTCATGAGAGTTATAGAGTTTTAAAAGATGAGGGAACAATTTGGATTAGTGGGACACTTCATAATATATATTCAATAGGAATGGCTTTAGAAGAGGAAGGATTTAAAATAATAAATAATATTACTTGGCAAAAGACTAACCCTCCACCAAACTTAGCTTGTAAAACATTCACGCATTCAACTGAAACAATTTTATGGGCTAGAAAAAACCTACCAAAAATAAAATATAAGTTTAATTATGATTTAATGAAAGAATTAAACAATAATAAACAAATGAAAGATGTTTGGACAATCTCACTTACAAAACCATCAGAAAAGAAACAAGGAAAACATCCAACACAAAAGCCATTAGAAATTTTAGAAAGAATAATTTTAGCATCTACAAAAGAAAATGATTTAATTTTAGATCCGTTTTGTGGTAGTAGCACAACAGGAATTGCAGCAAATAAATTAAATAGAAGATACATAGGAATTGATAATTCAAAGGAATATTTAGATTTATCTATAAGGAGATATGAAGAAATAAAGGAGTAGATGATATGAAAAGAGATTTTGCAGAGTGGTTATTAACTTTTACAGATAGCATAGCTAATTATAAGTATTATATAGATTTTGAAACTATATACAAAAATGCAGAAATATATAAAGTAGAATTGAATATGATGAATTCGCTAATAGGAAGTGAAAAAATAGAAAAAGACTTTGAAGATTTATTACAAAAATATCCAGAAGTTTTAAAATGTATTCCAACTCTATTAGCAGTAAGACAGTCAGAAATAATTGTTTTAGATGACAATGGAAATAAGTTTGAATATAATTTCAAGCAAATGAATTATGATGCAAAACAATATAAAATATTTATGAGAGAAACGGGATTATTTAATTTATTAGAAAAACATTTAGTGAACAATTTATATGACTATGTTTTAGGTGTTGAATGTGGATTAAATTCGAATGCTAGAAAAAATCGTGGTGGACATCTGATGGAGGATTTAGTAGAAAAATTTATACAAAAAGCAGGATTCAAGAAGAATGAAACATATTTCAAGGAAATGTACTTACAAGATATCGAGAAGAAATGGAAATTAGATATGTCATTTATTAGTAATAAAAATCAGGCTACTAAAAGATTTGATTTTGTTATAAAAACAGATAAATGTATTTATGGAATTGAAACTAATTTTTATGCTTCAGGAGGTTCTAAATTAAACGAAACTGCAAGAAGTTACAAGATGATTGCAGAAGAAGCTGATAAAGTAGTAGGATTTGAATTCGTTTGGTTTACAGATGGAATGGGATGGATTTCGGCTAGAAATAATTTAAGAGAGACGTTTGATAATATGCCACATATATACAATATTGCTGATATGAAAAGTGGAGTAATAAGAAATATAATAATTTAGTATTAATAATAAATATTAATTTGTCTGAAAAATACAAGAAAAGAATAAGGATTGAAGATAAAATGGGAAATAACGAAGAAAAAATATTTGGAGCAATTTTAGAAAATTTTAAAAAAGAATATAACATACCAAACAAGATAGATGTTTTTAATATATTTGTTTCATATCAATTATGTAAAAATAAAATGATTAGTATAGATGATGCAATTGAAAGCTGTGTAGATGGAGGAAATGATGGAGGAATAGATAATATTCTAATATTTGTAAATGAAATGCTAATAAAAACAAAAGAGGACTATGAAAAATTAAATATAGTAAGAAGTTCACAAAACACATTAGATATTTATATTTTTCAAAATAAAAAGACAAATGGTTTTACTCCAGATGCATTAAACAAATTATATGTAACTTTTCAAAATATTTTTGATGAAACATTTAATGATAAGGAATTAGAAAAAAATTATAATTTAGATTTAATTGAACAAATCATACTCTTTAGAAAAATAACGGAAGACATTCCAAATTTCTTTACAGAAAAAATAACTATGAACTTTGTATATTCTACAACTGCCAAAGTGATAGATTTATCACAACATGTTTTGAATTCTCAGGATTTGTTAGTTGAACTAATAAAAACTAATATGTGTATAGATAACGTTAATATAATGTATAATGGTATAAAAGAGTTAAAAAAGATATATGATAGTGGGGTTTTT
This sequence comes from uncultured Clostridia bacterium, assembly GCA_948852375.1. The sequence continues at coordinate 1,982 of CAQOYX010000027.1, read as the reverse complement.
CCTCATCTGTTCAATTAAAACTTAAAAATATGATTTCAGATACATATATAGATGATAATAATGAAGCTTGTATGATTTTAAGCACAATTGATGATTACTATGAATTTTTAGTATCTGAGGACAATGAATTAAAAGAATATCTATTTGAGGCTAATATTAGGGACTTTCAAAATAAAAATAATGAGGTAAATGAAGAAATTTTAAAAACTTTAGATAAAAAAGATAATATAGATTTTTGGTGGTTAAATAATGGAATAACCATATTAGTTGAAGAATTAGAAATCAAGCCAAAATCGTTAATATTAACAATGCCAAGAATTGTGAATGGATTACAAACAAGTTATTGTATCTTTGAAAATAAGAGAAATATTCCTCCTCTCTTTAAAACTCAAGATAAAAGAAGTGTATTGATAAAAGTAATAAAAACTTTAGATGAAAAAATTATGGAAAACATTATTTTTGCTACTAATAATCAAACACCTATAAATACAGCAGACTTAATAGCTAATGAGCAAATTCAAAAAGATATAGAGGAATATTTTAAAAATAAGGGATATTTTTATGAAAGAAGAAATAATTTTTATAAAAGGAAAAGAGAATTTAATCCGAATAAAATTATAAATAAATCAACATTATTTCAATGTACGATGGCAGTTATCGAAAAAGCACCAAGTATAGCAAGAAACAGCCCAAAAACCATTATATATGAGAGTAATTATTCGTCTTTATTTAATAAAAATGTAGATATTGAAATATATTTTAATATCTATAAAATATATGAGAATTTATCAAATTTTATAAGAAATATTTCAAAATCTGAAGATCCATTAAGTAGAAAATATGGTACTTCCATAGTAAGTTTTAAACTACATTTATTGTTAATTAGTGTGATTATACTTTTAAATAATAGTAATTACAAATCGGAAGATTTAAAAGAAATTAATATAAATATAAGTACCAATATTTTTGAAAGAGCATTAAAAATATTGGAAAAAATACTTGATGAAACTAATGATATAAATAAATTATATTATGCTAAAAGTAGGCAGATAGATGAAGATATAAAAAGATTCGATTATAAAATTGAATTAATGTAAAAATGTCTCCCAGAGGGATAAAAAGGTATTAGGAGATTTTCTCCTAAACAGCGAAAACAGTGTCAAAACACCAAGCTAGCGAATTTTGGGCACCAAAAAATACCTTAAAATTGGGGACAAAAAAGGTGTAGTTTTTTATAAATAAAAGCTCCATCTTTTTTTGTACCCAAATTTCTTTTTCTGTACCCATTTTAATAAAAATTTCCAAAAGCAAAGTATACTCTTTATAAATTTTTAAAGGGGCTGTAAAAAAAGTCCCAACGAAAAATGAGTGAAAAATTTTCACTCATTTTTCGTATAAAAAAACGCCATAATTATTGAAAATTAAGGCGTTTATGGTATAATTATTATATAAAAAACTTAATCAATACCAATAAATATTATAAACCAAAACAAAACCAAACAAAGCAACAAAAAACCGACTTAGTAGTCGGTTTTTTGTTATGTAAAGTTGAAATTTTGGACTAAACTGTTTGACATGTGGCATATTTTGTGGTATTATGAATATAATAATTAAGAACATCATTGTTTTTAATAAATGTGTTTGTCGCCGCCCCTTTGGCGAGGTATAAATGAGAGAGTGAATAAATGTGTTTGTCGCTACCTCTTTAGCGAGGTATAAATGAGAGAGTGAATAAATTTTAATGGGGCTTACCAAAAAAGGTAAGCCTTAACTAATATAAGGAGCAAAAAACATGCAAATCGATGTAGGTTATTTTTATTTTGTAAAAGATAATTTTTTTGATATTATAAATGATCCAGAATTAATGAAAAATAAAGAAAATGGAATTAAAAGACCATGTTATTTTTGTTTTAAAAGTAAAGAAAATGAAATAATAAGTAAAGCAAATAAGGTATTAAATTTATATAATCATGGTATGAAAA
>CAQOYX010000026.1 GCA_948852375.1 uncultured Clostridia bacterium | reverse complement strand
AAAGTTGAATCTCAAAAAGGTTCCCGCCAATGAGATTCAACTTAAACCTAACTTACTAAAGAAAAACTAATCTAAACTAAATTTTACATATACCCAAGTAAAGTTTTAATTTAAAATTGCACATAAACACGAGTGGAATTTATTTTAAAAAATTCAAAGCCAGTCGTGTATTAATCATGCTACCATTTGAAATTTTTCTTTAATTTAATTATATTTTAGCATATTTTTATTACAAAATGCAATTAAAAAGGTGAACTAATCCTTAATTCTATGGACTTTTCTCTTGGACTAGTAAATTCTGTTAAATGTGGAATTTACTTTTACATTTAACCTTTTTAGCCAAAGTTTGTTGAAAATAGACATTTTTTATGATAATATGCCTTTGGTAAAATAAAGATAAGGAGCAGAAAAGTGAGAATAGGTATAGATATAGATAATTGCATATCTAATTTTGATGATACATTATTAAAAGAATATTTAAAACATGATAAAGAATTAAGAAACACAGGAATTATAAATGAAAATCCAGAATATTTAAGAAAAGGAATGTTTGATTGGACAGATGAGGAAGAAAATAATTTTTATAGGGCAAATATTGAAAACTTTGCAAGAAAACTAAAACCAATAGAAGACTCTTCTTACTATATTAAAAAATTAAAAGAAGATGGACACGAAATATATATTATAACTGGAAGAAATAATGGAGAATATACAAACCCTCATCAATTAACAAAAGAGTGGTTAAATAAATATGATATTGTCTATGATAAATTAATATTTACAGATGCCTATGACAAACATGCAAAAACAGTAGTATGTTTAGAAAATAATATTGATTTAATGATTGAAGATAGCACAAGAATAAGTTTAGATTTAATAAATAATAGTATTAAAGTTTATACAATGAATACAAGGTATAATCAAAAAGAACGAACATTAGATAGAGTTTCAAAATGGAAAGAAATATATGAAAGAATATCAAAATTAAATAAAAAAGAAGATAATCAAAAAGCAAATGTTATTTTAGACACAGATATATATAACGAATGTGATGACCAATTTGCACTATCTTATTTATTAAAATCACAGAACAAATTCAATATTGAGGCTATTACAGTAGCACCATATCATCATGATAATAATATATCAATAGAAGAAGGGACTGATAAAAGTTATAATGAAATCATTAAAATATGTAATTGGTTAAATTTTGATTGGACTAACAAATATTTAAAGGTTCAACAGATTATATAGTAAATGGCTATAATGAAGAAAATGATGCAGTAAATAAAATTATCGAAATTGCAAATAAAAATGATAAAACCTATATTTTAGCAATAGGAGCAATAACAAATGTAGCTATTGCCATAAAGAAAGAACCTAAAATAGTAGATAAGATTGAAGTTATATGGCTTGGAGGACACAGCTTTTTAAACAAAGATAATAAAGAATTTAATTTTAAGCAAGATATACAAGCTGTGAGAACTGTTTTTGAATCAAAAGTAAAATTAACCATTATACCTTGTAAAAATGTTGCATCTAATTTAAGGACATTAATATATGAACTAGAGCATTTCTTAAAAGGAAAAAGTGAATTATGCGACTATTTATGCCAAAGATTTTATAATGATGGTGTACATGGTATTCAAGAAAGAAGAGTTATTTGGGATATTAGTGTTATAGCATATATGATTAATAAAGAATGGTTTGATACAAAAGAAGTTAGTTGTCCCTATATCAATGATGACACATCTTATGAATTAAAAAACAATAATCATAAAATAACAGTAGTTAATTATTTGAATGTTGATAAAATATACAAAGATTTATTTAATAAATTAGGAGAAAGATAATGTATTATTCAGAAATGAAACAAGCAGTAAAGCTTCTAGCAAATGAATGGAATTTAGGTAAAAAAGAATGTGGTGCGACAGGTAATATTTGTGCTTGGATATATTTATTTACAATATTAGAAGAAAGCGAAAAAATTGTTACTTGTAAGGACGAAAGAAAATTAATTGGATTTAGTGGATATTCAAAAGATAATTCTAAAAAACATTTATTGAAAAAGAAATTTTACACAATTATGAAAAAACAATTATACAAAAGTAAAGATATTAAAGATTTAGATGCTTTAAAGGTCTATGAAAACAATTATGATTATTTACCTAAAGAATTAGAAAACTATTTTGATGGCGAAGTTTCTATATTGATAGTTGACAAAGATTATAGAGGAAAAAATATTGGGAAGAAACTATTACTTGAAGTATTTAAGTTAGCAAAAAAAGATAATATGAAAAATCTACAAATATTAACAGATGAATCATGTAATTTTAAGTTTTATGAAAATTGTGGGTGCGAAAAAATCTATGAAACTATTGTAAAAAATCAAGAGTATGGTAAATTGGGAAATATATCAAGTGAAAAAGCATTTATATATGAAAAAAAATTGTAGGAGGAAATAAAATGAAGTTATATGTAATTAGACATGGATTGACAAAGTGTAATATTGAAAAAAAGTATAATGGAAAATTAGATGAAGATATAAATGAAACAGGAATATTACAAGCTAAAAAAGCGCAAGAAATTATTAAAAATATAGATATTGATTTAATTATTTGTTCTCCATTATTAAGAACTAGACATACTTGCAATATTATAATATAAATGATGTTCCAGTAATTTTTGATAACAGAATTGAAGAAAGAGATTGTGGTATATATACAGGCAAAGAACTCGGCGAATTTTACTATACTGATTATTGGAATTATTATTCTAAAATTAAAGTAGAAGGATTAGAAAGTATACAAGATTTATTTAAAAGAGTTAGAAATTTTTTAGATGAAATAAAAGAAAAATATAAAGATAAAAATATTCTTTTAGTAACACATGGTGGAGTGGCAAGAGCAGTGTATTTTTATTTTAATAAATTACCAAAAGATGGAATGTTACAAGAATTTGGATCAAGTAATTGTGGAATTACAGAATATGAAATGTAAGGAGAAATATATGAAATTGACAAAAGAACTAGCGTTACAAATGATAGAAGAATATAGAGGAAAAACGAAAAGTGATAGATGGATAGACCATTGTATTTGTGTAGGAGATACAGCAGGAAAAATTGCTAAAGCTTTAACTGAAAAAGGGCATAATGTAGATACTGATAAAACAATAACATTAGGATATTTGCATGATATTGGAAAATATACTGGAGAATCTCATGGACATGAGATAAGTGGATATAACTATTTAAAAGATAAAGGATATGATGAAGAATATTGCAATATATGTATAACACACTCATATTTGAATAATGATATTATTTGCACAGCTGGAGGAGTTCCAAATCCACAAGATAAACCTTCTATAGCAGAGTTTGTAAAAACACATAAATACACAATAGAAGAAAAATTAATAAATTTATGTGATTTAATGTGTCCACAAGGTGGAAAAGTATTTACAATAGATAAAAGGTTAATTGATATTATGATTAGAAGAGGAGCTTATTCAAATACTCAATATCATATAAAAGAAACATATAAATTAAAAGAATATTTTGATGATTTGTTGGGGTACAATTTATATGACTTGTTCCCAGAAATAAAAGAAAATTTATAAAATTACATAGAGCAGAGTATAAACAAATCTCTGCTCTACTATATTGATTAACAATAAATTAGTTCTCTATATATTATTTCTTCAACTGAATGTTTATAATTATTCATAAGTCCTGTCCATTTTAAAGGGTCAGTATTTTTCAAATTTTCATCAATAGGATTTTGTTCTAACATTTGTTTTATAAGTATTTCAAATCTTCTTTTAGCTTGTTTGTCTGTTTCTACAATATGCTTTCTTAAAGTTTTGTTCATGAACATTATTATATATTCAGCCTTTTTATAATTTTTTAAATATTCTAATCTTAAATGCCCATACTTTCCAATAATATAATCATTTTCGTAATTCTCATTTTCTAAATATAAGTCAGGAACGAAAAAATCCCCTTCTTTGTGATAAGTTATCTCTACCATAATAAAATCCTCCTAAAATTTAATTTCACTACTTTTAGAACTATAATTTTATATCTTTTTAGCTGTCTTTTACAAAATATATATTTAAAGTGTACTTAACTTAAGCCTACTGGGTTAGGAACTTTGGCAAAGCCAAATTCCTGTGCCTACGAAGCAAGTTCTAAAGGAGGAAAAAGATGAGCGAAGAATTAGCATATTCTATTCACTTGGGTAGTGATAAAAATAAAACAGCAAAAGCCAAAGAAGTTGCAAAAAATAATCTATCAGGAGAAACATCATTTTCAAATAATGGAATACAAAACGCTACTCAATTATCAAAAGTGAATAAGCATAATTTAAGAGATTATGATAATGACAAATAAAATATACAAATAATTTATGGAACTGATAATTTATACGAAGATATGCAAAACTTATATTTTCAAGAATTTGAACAAGCAAGAATTGAATATAATGGAAAACAAACTCGTGAAGATAGAAAAATAAAAGATTATTTTAAGCATATATCACAAGATAAGCAAAAAGATTTAGCTTGTGAATTTATTATAGAACTCGGAGATATGGATTTTTGGAATTATAAAGATGACTATTACAAAAGGGGAATGTTGCAGGTTTATAAAGAGCAAGTGCGAGATTTAATAAGAATTGTACCAGAATTTAAAGTAGCAAATGCAGTAATTCACTTTGATGAAACATCTCCACATATGCACATTGTAGGTGTTCCAATAAAAGAAGATTATAAAAGAGGTATGAGAAAGCAACCTGCCAAGTCAAAAGTTTTTACGAAAGAATCACTACAACAAATACAAGATGAAATGAGAAATTGTTGTATAAAATCTTATAATAAAGTCTATTGTGAAAATTCACTATTAAAACAAAAGAAAAAAGGTAGAAATCGAGACATAGACATTAAAGATATGGGAGATTATCGAGAAATAAAAAGACAACTAGAGAAAAAAGAAGAAAGACTAAAGGAAGCAAATACTCAAACTAAACAACTTGATAATACAAGCAAAGACATAGATGAAATTTTAGATAGTTTAAAGCCTACTTTGATGAATAAAAATAATATGGTTATTTCAAGCGAGGACGTCCAGAAATTGAAAAATTACACAAAAGACGTAAAAGATATTACTAAAACTGTCAGAAGTGTAAATGACTTAAATATGGCGATTAAGGATTTTGAACATTCTGCTTTTGAAATAGAAAAGGAAAATCGTTCACTTAAGTATGAAATAGAACTAAAAGATAATGAAATCGGCAATTTGAAAAAGGAGCTATCTACCAAAGACAAGATTATAGGTAAATTACAAACTGAAAAAGAAAAATTTAAACAAGAATTGCAGAAGTTCAAAGGCTTTTGGCATAGTATTATGAGCCATTTTCATAAAAGAATTTGCTACGATAAAGATAACAACTATAAAATTGTAAGCGATGACCTGTATAAAAATGGCATATTTGATGACAACGATAATGAAATTGCAAATAATATTGCTAGAAGAATAACCATACCAGACGAAAACAAACAAAACAAAAATAAAAAAAGAAATAATGATACCAGATTTTAAAAGGAGAAAAAGATTATGGAAGAAGATAAAGTTAAAAATGTAATAAATATAATTAAAGATATGGATATAAAAGATAAATTAAGACTTGCAATATGTATGAATGATAGTCAGTGGCTCACTTTAGACTATAACAGAAAAGAAATGTATGATAAATTTGATACACATTTAAGAGAAATTGATGAAGAATATCGAACAACTCTAATAAATTTTGGACAAAGTAAATACTTTATTATAAATTTTACTATGTCAAAACTTATGGAAATGGAACAAACCGATAGAAATAAAGTAGCTTTATATTTATTTAATAATATTACTATATATTAAGAAATTTAATTTCTATAAAATAAAGAGAATATAGTTAAAATGTGTTAAAAGCCTTGAAATCAACATAAAAAAATGATATACTATTCGTAGCTATACGAACTATAATAAGAATAGCAATGTAGAAAATTCCAAAAAAATAATTATTTTAAGGAGGAATTGTTTATGAGAGAATTACAACTAACAATTTTGACAAAAAAAGATTTAAAAAAACGGTATGGACGGTTAAAAAACACAAAAATGGCTCGTTTAACAGATGAAGCAGTTGCAGTAGGATATTCAATAGGAATCTTGCACTATTTTGGTTTAAAACGAGATTCAGGTAGTGAATGGCTTAGAAATGCTGAAAATGCAGTTGCTGTACGGTTTGAAGGGCAGAGTTATAAAATAGGTGCATTTACCGATTTGTCTGAGGTTGATGAAGACAGATTATACTTTTCCTTTAAGACTAAAAAGTGTGTTCAAATTGCTCATAGCCTTTCAGGTTGTGATTCAGAGGGTTTTATATACAATTGTTAAATGAAACCAAAAAGCAGACAGAAATTAAATCATAATTTCTGTCTGCTTTGCAATTAATTCTTAAACTTTTTTGTGAAATTTGTTATAATTTTATTGTATTTTATCAAAAATGTGATATACTTTAATAAATTGATTGATATTTGTATCAATCGTCAAGAGAGCCAAAAAAGTTGTAGATATCTACGCCAACGGCACCAAAGGATAATATCGTCGCACCAGACGAAAAAACGATTAAATCGACTGTAAAAGGTCGATTTTTTTCGTGCCTAAGTATTGAAATTTTCGGAAAGGTGTGATATTATGTTAAACATAATCAAGAAACAAATCAATATTAGTAAAGAACTAAATTCTAAAATTGAGTGGGCGTGCCAATTAAAACTAAAAGGAAAGGAAAAACCTAAAATTTATCAAGGCTCATTAAGAGTTATTGAACATAGCAATTTAGCATATGTAGAGCCCCATAGATTAGTGATTAAATATTTGACGAAGTTGATCAGGACATGGCAATTAAACAGCTCAGCGAACTCAGAGGGATGATTTTAGAAGTGAAAGCTTTATCTCACGAAGACATTCCTCAAAGTGTATTGTTGAATGCATTGGAAAGCATAACATCTTCAAATCATTTTACTAACAAATATTTAGAAGATTTTGCTTTCGATATTCCTAGCACCTCTAATGTAGGAGAACTTTGCGAAGAATTTATCTTGCAAATTGATGACCAAATTCATACCATTGAATATGGTGCAAAGGGTGAGTAATCACCCTTTGTTTTTTACAGTATAGAACAATTTGTTAGTGTAAAATTATAGTAGGCAAAATATTTACCTACAGTAAAAAGAGATAAGCAAGAAAAATAGTAGGTAAACAAGCCTACTAATTTTTTTATATAAAGAGGTGGTAAAAATGGGAAAAGAATTCACACCAGAAGAGAAAGGACTAATATGTTCTTTATTAAATGCTAGAATAACATATTTACAAAAAGTGCAAACAAAAAACAAATTAGAATTACAAAAGATTAATACTGATAATGAATATAAACAATATGTAAATAGTATGATACAAGCAGACCAAGAACGTATCAACAATTGCAACAGTATAATTAACAAAATTTTAACAAAGGAGTAAAAACATATGATTAATGGTATACAAGTTTTTAGTTATATTGATAAAAAAATTGGAGTAACACAAAATGGTGAGCAATACCTTGCTTTAAATTGTTTATCTAAAGATAACAAAAAATTTAATTTTATAAGTAAAAGACCAGAGGTAATAGACAAAATCTCACAAACTAATTTTACAAAATTCCAAGATATAAAGTTACATTTTGATTTTAACAGAGAATTCAACAAAGAGAAAAAAGTTTCGTATTGGACTTGTGAATTGGTTGGAATTGGTTAGTATGGAAACTATTTTATATGAGATACTGGCAAATGTAGAGACTATATGTTCATTTTTTCAATTATTCTTCTATGGTATTATTTTACTTATAATAATTTACTTCGGTTACTGGTTTTTTAGTAGATTTTTCTATTAAAAACTTTGTAATAAATATACAAAAGATAAAGCTAGTAAAAGGCACAGTTTGTGCCTTTGGCTAGAGAAAGGCGGTAAAATATGGAAACAGTAAAAACTTTAACCTTAACAAGTGGTATGTTTGACGGCTTATTAACAACTATTACATCAAACTTAGGAGTGCTACTACCTGTAGGATTAACACTTATGGGAATTATGATTGCAGTTGCATTAATTCCTAGAATTATTTATAAATTCTTCTAGTGTATAGTAATATGCCCATGTTTTGCGACATTTAATGTCGCAAAAACTGGGCTATTTTATAACAGAATGAAAGGAGTTTACACAAAAATGAATAAAAAAACAATATTCTTAAATAAATTTTGTATCATATTTATAGTCACACTATTATTAATAAATATATTTATAGGTAATAGTGTTTTTGGTGCAACTTATGATTTAAGTGATTATAAAAATCAAGAATTGATAGGCGGTAAATTTGTTATTATTTATTCTTTGGATAATGAAAAACTATATCTATTAACAATAGAACGTTCCGATTATCCGTATATATATACAAATCAGCATGCAGATAGTAAAGATGATAAGGTATATTCTTCAGGTGGTTGGATATGTTCTTATTCTTCTGGTTTCAATGGAAATGCCCAAGGACATATAAAGTATTATACATACAATACAGAAACAAGTAAATTTGAAAATAGACAACATGGAGGTATCGGAAACGGAGCATTTAACCCACGGAAAGAGTGAAATCATAGCAAGTAATGTTGATATTAAAACATATGGTAATAAAGTTTTTTTTCAGAAAACTCCAGCACCTTCAATATTTTATATCAACCCAACACTAATGGAAACACTGGCGAAGGCTCTGGGGGAACTAATACAGACGATAATAACAAACCTACAGAAGATAATACCAATTGGTTTAGTAATATTGTCAATTGGCTTAGTGATATTGCTAATAAAATCAGTAATCTCGCAGGCGACATAATTCAAGGAACTATGGAGGGAATATCAAGCCTTTTTGAAAATATTGCAAACCTACTAGGAGAAATAGGCACATTCTTATGGGAACTACCACGGAAATATAATAGACGGAATAGGTAACTTTTTTAATATACTTTGGGAATGGTTAGGCGATATATGGGAAAGCATAAAAGGAATACCACAAGCAATAATAGACTTATTAGGAAATCTGTTACAATGGCTATTTGTACCAAAAGAAAATTATTTTGAAGATGAAATCGAAAAAATAAAAAGCAAACTAAGCAAAAAAATACCATATCAAGACTATATCAACTTATTTGAAACAATAAAAACCGTTGAAAGTGGCGAAGATTTAAGCATAGACTTACCAGAATACAAAATCAGCGAAAGCCTAACAATCAAGCAACACAAATTTATAGACTTTGGAAAAGTCACAAAATATAAACAAACATGGTATGGCTGGGTACGTGGTTTCACATTTATATTTATGATTATATACAACATAAACCAAATAATGAAATTCTTACGAGGCTTTAACGTAGCAGACGGAGCAACAGCTCTAGGAATAGACAAGCCAAACACAACGCAAACATCTTTATTTAAAGGAGAAAAAAAAACATGATTATACAATTAATATGTACCCCCCTATTAATATTTGTAAATAGTTTTATAGACATGTTACCAATATTAACATATATACCAAACTCAATAGTAAGCACAACAGATTTAATATTAAAAGCAATGCAATTCTTCCCCTCAGATGTCTGGATAATGGTAATCGGAAACATAGTATTCTGGGTAACACTTCACTTAATATGGGGAATAATAAAATTCGTACTTTCATTAATACCTTTTTTAAATATGGGTAGTTAGGAGATATAAAAAAATATGAAAAAAAACATTGTATTCAACAAATATTATAAAAATCTACGTGAAAACATATTTAATGACTTAGAAATTCAAGAATTTCTAAGCATATACACAAAATTCAAAAGACTAAACACACAATACAAATTACTACAAATAGCAAATGGAATAGAAAAACTAACAATACCAATAATAGAAATACCAATAATATACTTCATAACAAAACTACTAGACTTCATACGTTGGAAAATATACGATTTACTAATGTTTCTAATAAATGGAAGACAATTCAATTTATTTGGTGTAACAATATTTTGTGGACGTCAACGGTAGTGGTAAAACAATTGGTATAGTAGAACAATTAGAAAGAATAAAACAAACATATCCAAAAGCAATAATATGCACAAACATACACTACCTAAAACAAGACCTACCACTCACAGACTGGAGACAACTCTTAGAACTTAGAAATGGAACTGACGGAATAGTATTTGTAATAGATGAAATACAAAATGAATATGACAATTCAAAATGGAAAGACTTTCCAGAACGGACTATTATCAGTAATAACACAACAAAGAAAACAACGAATAAAAATATACCTATCAAGTCAAGTATATACAAGAGTGGTAAAACAAATAAGAGAACAATGCTTCGATGTAATAGAATGCAAAACAATATTAGGACGTTGGACAAAACTGAAATGCTACGATGCAGAAGACTACAACAGCATAATAGATAACCCTAGTCCAGAAAAAAAATTCAAAATGCGTAAAAAATGGAAACGTTCATTTATACAAAGCAATCATATACGAAAACTATATGACAGCTACAAAGTAGTAGAAAACATGCAAAAAATGGAATTCATAAACCGAAACGAAAGATAAGAAAGAACATATCACAAAAACCAACAAAGACATACTAAAAAGGCAGGTACAAATAAATAATAAAAGATATACTAGAGATTGGAAAAACGGGTAAGGGTGCATGTGTGGGTGCCAACTATACAAATTAAAACAACATAGCTTGCCCTAACATAGCCTAGCTTTTGTCAATGAAAAAAATGTATAAAATGCCAATACCCCTTGCTCCACTCCTTTATGCCATTTTTGTAATTGACATACAGAGCAAAAAAATATAATTGAAGAAGTAGGCAATGACACAAGCCTATAAAAAAAGATATACAAAAACTATTAACGGAATAGCCAAAGAGTGGCATTGCCTGCCTAATTGCGAAAAATTTTAGATATTTTCAAAGTGTTATTGAAAATTAGTATATAGCTTATTTAAAGAAAGGAAATAAAAAACATGGAAGATAACATCATATTAAATTTATCAAGCAAAGAAATAAAAGTAATAAAAGGTTCACTATTAGTTGTAAAAGAAACATTAAACATGACCCCATTTAAAAACAAAGATATAAAAAACAAAATAATAGAAATAAACAATTTAATAGAACGAATTGAGTTAATTATTTGAGGGTGCTAAGTAACACCCTCCGAAAGTCCCATAAATGGGAAACTATAATACAAAAGTAGGTGTAAAAATAAAATGATAGATACAATAAAGATTATATCAATGATAAATAAAAGCACTTATGACAAAATATCAAACAATAGCATAATAAAGACAAGCTACAAAAAAAGCACAAAAGAAATATTCTATGAAATAATAAATGACCATTTAGAACGGTTCTTATTCATCTAGCCTATCAGTACGAGTAGGAAACGGTGCAAAATACAAATTCGTAAACATGTACTACATAGAAATAGAGGGTTCATATCATAAAATAACAAACGGATATAACAGCCATAACGGATATTATAACATCTATAGTATATGTAGTAACCTCATACAAATAGTAAACAACTATTACAAAATACAACTACCAACAATACAACACTGGTTTTTACAAAGAATAGACATAGCAATATGTTACGACCTACAAACAAATGACAAAGTAAGAAAATACATAAACAATCTAACAATGTGCCAATATCCAAGAAGAAACATAAAAACATATCAAGACGAAAGCATATACCTAACACGGAAGTACAACAACACTAAAAATATACAACAAACTACTAGAATTCAAAAAACATGACCTAAAAAAACTGAAAGACACAAACTTTGATATATTTACATATATCAAGCAAATTGACGGATTTATAAGATTTGAATGTGAAATAAAAAAGAAAAAACTAAGCAAAATATACAATAAAAACTTTATAAGAATAAGAAACATCAAATACAATGAATTAAAACAAATATGGAGTGAAGAGTTTATGAAATTATTAAAACTATTTAATACAGATTTAAAAATAATAAATGATAAAAAAGAAATAGAAAACCGATTATATACATTATACAAAGAACGAAAAGCAAGCATATTATACAATTTCTATCTATCAATAATGGTAGACGGATTAAAAGAAGTAAAAAAACGCACCAAAAAAACAACATACTACAGAAACATCAATGAACTAAAAAAAGCCAATATAGACTTTTCACAAACATATAAAATAGATCTAAAAAAAGACATAGTAGAATTTAACCCATTTGAATATAAAGAAGTGGTTTAAATGCTACTTCTTTATATTCAAATGGATAGTATCTATATTTAAGTTTAATATGTCTTTTATAGCAATTAATTCATAATCTCTAATAATCTTTTACCAGATTCTATTTTTGATATTTCATTTTTTCCAATATTTATTCCAATTAATTGCATTTTTGAAGCAAGTCCATTTTGTGATAGCTTAATTAATTTTCTAGTATTAGCAATTAATTCACCAGAAATATTGCATTTGTTTTTAAATTTATTACTTTTCAATATAAAATTCCGCCTTACTTTAAACTTTTCCAAATCAAATATAAATACGTATAATTATATCTTTGATATCTATAATTCTTTTTGTATACTATTCATATTAATATCTAATATCTTACAAATTGCAATAAGCTCAAAATCTTTTACAATTCTTTTTTCATTTTCTATTAAAAATATATCATTTGGATATAGAGTAACACCAATTAATTCTAATTTATTGGATAATTTCTCAAGAGATATATTTTTTGAAATTCTAGCTTTCTTTATTATTGTAGCAGATATATTACTTTTATTTTTATATTTATTCATAAAAATCCTTCTTTCTACTTGATATTATCATTGCTTTAATGATAATATATTATGAGAGCCATAATAAAAATATATAAGGGGGGTTTTTTATGAATGCTAAAAAATTTGAAAAATTAATACATAATTTTGAATTTTTAGTAGATGAAAGAATGGACACTGTTTTAAACAAATTGAAAGAACGAAAAGAATATAAAGAAAAATACGAAAAATATTCTAATTTATATGATAGTCTATTAAAAAAATATTCAAGAAAAGATATAGAAGAATTTGCAGGTGCAAATATAGATTTGTATAATATAGAAAATTCATATATATATATACAAGGACTTATAGACGGTATTATTTTAAAAGACTTTTTTGTTGATAAAAATAAAAGCAATTAGAAATTTACTAATTGCTTTTATTTCTATATATTTTTTTTTAATCAGGTATATGTTGCATTATATCTTCAATATTACATTCTAAAAAGTTACATATTTTATCATATACTTTTGAATTTACAGATTGATTTTTTCCTAATTTTGCTAAAGTAGCAGTTGATATAATTTTATTAGTTACTAGGTCGCTTCTTTTTAAATGTTTTGTTATTAGTGTTTTCCATAATGGTTCATATGTTATCATAAAAATTCCTCCTTTGTACTTTTCTACATATTATACTAAATATATTAAAAAATCAAGTAATTTTTTACGAAAATAAAGAAGTTATTTACAAATATTAAAAAAATATTTACAAAAATAAAGAAAAGTATTGACAAAACATTTATAAACCTATACAATATATTTAGATATTTAAATATATTGTTTATATACTTAAATGGGAAAGGTTGTGTTTTTATGAATAATATTAGGAAGTATAGAATGGAGCAGGGAATGGTACAAGAAGAATTAGCACAAAAGGCAGGTATTTCTGTGGGGTATTTATGTCATTTGGAAAGAGAAACTAGAAAAAATCCGTCTATATCTGTAATGGAAAATATAGCAAAAGTATTAAATAAATCGGTAGTAGAAGTATTTTTTCCAGAAAATATAAAATAGTATTGTCGAAAACTAAGAAGTTTTGTCGAATAGACATAAAATTACAAAAAGCTATTTACAAGTTATGTAAACTATATTAAAATAGAAAGAGTATAAAGTAAATAGCTGATATTTTTAAATATAAAAGGAGAATAAGTAATAAATGGAAGTTATAGAAACAGATATAAAATTTATAGAATTAGAAAAAAGAATATATAAATTAGTGTGTGAATTAGGTTGCGAAATAATAAAACAAATATTGGAAAATATAGATAAAGAATTAATGAAAACCAGAAACAAAAAAGAATATAGACATAAAGGATATAAAACCAATACAATAAAAACAGTAATGGGCGAAGTAGAATATAAAAGAGCAATATATAAAAAAGACGCAGAATATGTATATTTATTAGATAAGTCAATTGAAATAGCAACAATAGGAAAAATATCATCAAACCTAGCTGAAATAATGTTAAAAACAGTAGTAAGCACAACATCATATAGAAAGGGAGCAACAGAAATAATAAATTTAACCAATGAAGTAATATCACATCAAGCATTATGTAAGTTAGTATGGAACATAGGAAAAAAGATAGAAGAAAGAGAAAGCCAAGAAATAAAACTATACAAAGAAGAAAAACTAGTAAAAGGAACAAAAGAAATAAAAGCATTATTTGAAGAAGCAGACGGAATATGGTTCAATTTACAAGGAAAAGACAGAGAAGAAGCAAAAGAAAAATACAAAAAAGAATGTGAAAAGAAAAACAAAGAATATGACCCAAACCACAAACACAAAACAGAATTAAAATTACATGTAATGTATGAGGGATACAAAAAAGACAGTCCACGACATGAACTAATAAACAAAAAATACATAGCAGGAATGATGACAGCAGAAAGACTAAAAAAACTAAGAAATGCGAGAGTATATCAAGAATACAAAGAAGAAAAAATACAACTAAGAGCAATGAATGGAGACGGAGCAAGATGGATAAACAAAATCGCAACAAAATACACAATAAGACAAAAAGACCTATTCCATATACAACAAGAAATAGTAAGAGATGTAAAATCAAAAGAAGAACGAAAAGAATTAGAAACAATGGTAAATGAAAAAAGATACAAAGAAATACAACCATACATAGAACAACTAAAAAAGGAATACGAGCAAGACGAAAAAACAAAGAAAAAATTAGAAACACTATCAAAATATTTAAAAAATGATTTACCACGTTATCAAGACGTATTAAAAGAACAAGGAAAAGAAATGCCAGAGCCACCAAAAGGGATAGAATACGGAAACATGGGAACAATGGAAAGCCAAATATTCACAGTTTTATGCGTACGAATATGCAGTGGAAGAAAAGCATTCTTAAAAGCAGGGGCAAGCTATCTAGCCAAAATATGTGCAGAATATTATGAAACAAACGGAGAAATAGAACTAGAAAAAATAGAAAGTAATATTGAAATAGACAACAGCATAGAAGAATGGATAAAAGAAATCGAACAAAACGTAATAAAAAATAAAAAAATACATAGAGCAGATAGAAAAGAAACAGAAGAATATACTTATAATAAAGGAACAATAATAGACCTACCAGAAAAATATCAAAACTTATTAAAAATACTAGAACCAACAGCATTAATATACAGATAAACCTACCCCATAGGGAAAGGGCAAGCACAAACAAAAAATAAAAGAAATACTAAAAGTTGGGGAAACGGGGAATGGTTGCATGGGTTTTCCCCAACAGTAGAAAAATAAATTATAACAGCTTGCTAAAGAAAGTACATATAAAAAAAGAGGAGAAATCAAAATGAAAACAAAAAAATATATAGAAGAAATGGAAAAAAATTTTGTAAGAATAACAGAAAAACAAAAGCAATTAATCATGGAATATTGGGGCGAAGAAATATCAGACTATCTTACAGGGCAAGACATTTGCGAACAAACCCATAAAACTATGCAAAATGACAATAGAAGTCTAAAATAAAAAAGTTAAAAAATTTGCCCACATTTACTTGACACATACGAACAATTTAGATATTTTGAAAATCGTTTGACAAATTTCAATTATCTGTGTATAATGAATATAGGAAATGAAACACAGAAATGTGTTGTCACATATAAAATTGCGAAGACACTACATTGCCTGCCAAAGCATAATGTAGTGTCTTTATTTATTCCTTATTCGTCCAAAGTATGTATATAACTGTCAATAAGGCTACGTTTATAGTTAGGGAAAATCCCAATGTATATATCAAAAATAATATAAATCCCATAAACACCACCTCACTTTCTCATAGTTAGAAACTATGAAGTTTAGTGGCAACACACATCTGCTTTATATTCATTTCCTATGTTTCATAGTATTTTATAGTAGAGCAATAGAAAAGGAACAAATATTTGTAAAAGTTTTTTTGTAAAATTGCTTGATTTTTATAAAATAATTTGGTAATCTATATATAAATTGATTGATATTTGTATCAGTCGTCAAGAGAGCCGAAAAGTTGTAGATAACTACGCCAACGGCACCAATTGATAACAACTTGCAAACGATAAAGTTTGTGAGTTGTTTTTTATATATAAACTTAAACTAAAAGGGCTATGGAAGAAATGGCTTTAGAAAAAGTACACCCAGCTAAAGCACCTTATGGCTATATTAGGAATAGTGAAACAGGTCATTTAGAAATTGAACCTATTGTGGCACAAGTAGTTAAAAGAATATTTGAATTATATAAAAATGAAAGTTCAATAAGAGGTATTTCTAATACTTTGAATAAAGAAAAAGAATATTTAAGACAAGGAAAATGGAATAGCAACAAAGTATATAAAATACTAACAAATTCAAATTATATAGGAACTTTTGCTATGGAAAAACAAAAAGAAAAGCACAAGATATTCTATATGTAGATAATTATTGTGAGCCAATCATTGATAAAAATACTTGGAATATTACAAGAAAAAGATTAGAAAAGAACAAACATCCAAATTATGGAGAGCTATTTATTTACTAGAATTGTAAAATGTCCTACTTGTGGTAAAATAATGTCATCTACAAATTCATTTAAAAATAGTGGAAAGCCTAATCAAAAAGTATATTATCATGTAACTTGTAACAATTCTAATTGTAAATCAAAAGGATTTAATTATAACTGTGATAAAATAGAAGAAAAACTAGCCGAGTTTTAAAGGAATTAACAAGATATATGTATGATATGGATAATGAAATTATAGTGTGCAATTCTACTAAAATAAAAGATATTAAGGACATTGAAAAAGCTATTGAAAAGTTAAAAATGCAAGAAAAGAAATTAGTCGATTTATAATTAAGTTCTAATCTAAATGTTGAAACTATTAACAATAAAAATGATGCAATTAAGAAAGAAATAGAAAACTTAATAAGAAAAAACAGCAAATAGATCCAAACAATGATTATAAAGAATACACATAGAACTATTGAATATGAATGATGAAAAAGTAAATTATGTAATAGAAATTATAAAAGATATGGATTTAGAAAACAAATTAAGATGTCTGTGTGATAATTATAGTCATAGTAATTTAGAATATGATAAAAAAGAAATGTATAAATATTTTGATAACTTTCTAAAAGAAATTAATATAGAATACAGAACAACCACTGTCAACTTTGCAAATTATTCTTATATAATTTTTGTAACAAGTAAAATTATGAAAATGGATTCAGCAGGGCAAAATATTAATTTAGATATAAAAAAATCAATCATCAATGATAAATCGGAAGAGTTAATTAATTTGTATAGGTGTATAAAAAATAATGATAAAGAATTTTTTTGCAACTTAAAAGCAATATATAAAAACTGGACATTATTAGAAAGTGTTATTGAAAACAATTCTATTGGACTATTGAAGATATATAGAGATTATATTACAGATTTGAATAATAATAGTGAAAGTAAAAGATAAAAACTAAATGTAATGATAAAATATATGCTTTTGTAATAAACATGCTAAGAATTTAATGGAATATTATTATCAGATTTTAATATAGAAATAGACAATTTTATAAATGAAATAGCAAAAAATTTAATATCTAAAATGAATAGAATGTTTAAAATTGAAAAACAAAGAAAACTAATGAATGAAAAAGATACACTTGATAATATTGAATGTGCATTTAAGAGTGCATTCTATATGCATTTTAGACATTTGTATAATGAAGCTGAAAAATTAAATATTAATATGTCTTTTTATACAGCAATATTTTATTAGAGAATTTTGTTATGCATCAATGTTCAGATATAATAAAAACGGAAGATTCAATGTGCTATATGGAGGAATGAGCTACAATAGAAAGGAATTTATCAAAAAGATAGAATATAAGACTCTAAAGAAATAAAAGAGTATATGGAGCAAACTCAAATAACTGTGATGACTTTGAAGCATTCCTTAAAGAAGTAAAACCTGAAATAGGGGATTTTATATTTTTAGATCCACCATATGATACAGAATTTTCCACTTATGCAAAAAATGAATTTGCAAAAAAAGATCAAGTAAGACTATGTGAATATTTAAAAAATACTAAAGCTAGTATAATGCTAATTATAAAAAATACAGAATTCATTTATAATTT
>CAQOYX010000025.1 GCA_948852375.1 uncultured Clostridia bacterium | reverse complement strand
TATAATTTTAATTCCTATTTTCTTCATACTAAAAATCATTCCTTTCATTTTTTAAAAATAAAATATAATGAAAAACTATTATATTTTGCACTATTTTTCATCCATTTTTTTTATTTTTTATGTTCTATATGTTCAATACCTATTTCAAAAACTTCTTTTATGTGGTTATCATCTAACATATAAAAAACTTCTTTTCCACATTTTCTACATTTAACAATCCCACTTCTTCTTAAAGTTCCTAACTGATGTGAGATAGATGATTTGCTCATTCCCAAAACATTTGCGATATCACATACACACATTTCGTTTTGATCTAAAGCAAATAATATTTTACTTCTTGTTGTATCTCCAAGAATTTTAAAAAAATCTGCAAGTTTATTGAATGTATCTGCATCTAACATATTTTTTATTGTATTATCAACTACATCTTGATGTATTATACTACAATCACATATAAATTCATTTCTAGACATCTGCTTTCCTCCTTATTTCTTACATTTCTTTGTATAATAATTGAGTAATTATTCAACTTTTTTTATATTATATGTCAATGTGCATTCAACTGTCAATAGTTTTTAAAAAATAAAAAAGATATTCTATTAAATATCTTTTTTATCTATCAAATATAGCTTTGCCTAATCCTTTATCAATTACTGTTGCAAAAATATTTTTTAGTATTATTAATACTATTGGTCCTATAAACATTCCTAGTACACCAATCATTTTAAATCCTGTATACATTGCAATTAGTGTGAAAATTGGATGTATTCCTATGTGTTTACTTACAACTCGTGGTTCTATAAATTGTCTTACTATAGACATAATTACCCATAAAATAATAATGGCAAGTGCAAGTTGAATATCTCCATTTATTGCAGATATAATTGCCCATGGAATCATTGCAGTCCCTGAACCTAGTATTGGTAGTGCATCTACAAATCCAATTCCTAATGCTACGAGGAATGGATATTTTATATTTAAACCTATAATTTTAAAAACATATAAACCAATTAATGATACTATGAAAGAAATTAGTACCAATGTTGCTTCTGCTTTTAAATATCCTCCTAAACTACTAATTAGATCTTTTGTATGACGCCCTATTCTTTTTACCCATTCTTTTGGTAAATGATGTTCTATTTGGTCTATCATATATAATTTATCTGTACATATAAAATAAATTGCTACAAGACATATTCCTACATATATTGCAATTGTTGGTATCTCAGTTAAAAAGCTCATTAAAGATGTAAGAAAATTTTTAACCCAATTTGAAACTGTCCCAATTAAATCCCAAAGCGAATTTTGTATTACTTTTGTTACTTCTTCTGGTATTCTCAATTTGCCTAAATCTATACCTGAGATTATGTTTTGTACTTGATTATATGCACTTTCTATATATGTGTTTAAACCTTGTAATAGGTTTGTTGCCTCTGAAATTATTACTGTTATTCCCCATGACAGTAAACTTATAATTATTATTGATACTAATATAAGTACTATTATTGCACTTGTTTTTCTTGTAAGGCTTGTCTTTTTATTTACAAATTTAATTAATGGCTCTATTAATAAAGATATTATAAATGCTATTAAAAATGGCATGTAAAATATTGCAAGTTTAAATGCTAAATATATGCCAATTATTGTTAATAGTAATACCAATATTCTTTTAGATACTTTTGTCCAATATCCCATATCTATAACCATATGCATTCCTCCTAATTTTTTATTTATACTTTTCCATTTATTATATATGTATATATGGGCGTCATTCGATATTTGTAACAGGTTTACTTACCAATAACGCCCTTATAATTATACTATTATTTTTTCTTTTAAATTATTCAGCATTTTTTGTATTTCCATTACACTTACATATATTTTCTAATGTTGCATTTACATCATTTGGTCCTACTTCTTTATCATGATGTGCTAAATCTCCTAAAGATAACATTCCTACAATTTGGTTATTACTATTGCATACTGGTATTCTTCTTATTTGTAAGTTTGACATTAATTTTGTTGCTTCACTTATTTTTGTTTCAGGGGAACAACAGCATGGGTTACATGTCATTATGTCTGTTACTTTTGTGCTACATGGATCTTTTTGGCAGGCAACATTTCTTAAAATAATATCCCTATCTGTAATAACTCCAACTACACAGTTATTATCATTACAAACTGGTATACATCCAACATGATTATCACACATTAATTTTGCGACATCTTCTACAGTACTTTCTGGTGTACAATAACATACTTTTGTACTCATACATTCTTTAACTTCCATTTTACATACTTCCTTTCAAAATTTATATAATTTTATTTTGTACCTTTTTTTTAAAAGTATGTAAAATTAAAATTTGTAAATTTCAAAACTTTTTCCTTTTTTTGGTTTTTTATTTTTTTGAAATGTTATTTTTTCTATTATTTTTTGAATTAAGGTATACTCAAGAACTAACCTCTACATTAACTTAATTTATTATGTACTGTGTTGTTACTATATTGTTATACTGCTTAAAATTTTTTTAATTAAAATAAGGTGTTCGATTTCCTCCTGAAAATGGTGGACGTGTTCCTTGCATTGGCGGTCTTGGTGGAAAAAATGGTGGTTTATTTGGAAATCTACCTCTATCTATTAGTTCTCTTAATATTAAAATTTTTATTAAATCTCTTAATGTATTATTTTTCCATGACCTATCTTCTGAATCCGATCTATTGTTTGTTTCATCTTGAATTAAATTTGCAGCTTTTTCTTGTAAATTTGTTTGTTTTGATCTTTGATTTAATTCCTGAGTTCTTAAATTTGTCTCTTGCCCTCTTGCACTTCCCATTGATAATCTTGAATTTGTATTTGTTTCTTTTATTGTTTCCATTTTTACATTTGTCTGTATTTTCAAATTAATTTCTATCTGATTTAACACATTATCTGTCATTTGTTCTAAAATTTCTCTTGTAATAGGCATAGTATTTGTATTGCACTCTTTACATACTATTGGATAAACTTTTTTATACATGTCTGGATATAAATCATCTATTTCATCCATTCTGCAGTTATTTACACAACTATTATTTGTTTGCATTATGTAATAATCATTTGTAGTAAATGTATCTTGCATACCTCTTGGTGTATAGCCTAATACATTTATCATATATTCTTCATATGATGTATTATTATACATATAATCCCTCCTACTATTTTTATATTACTATATGCAATTTATTTTATCTTGGTTACTATTTTCTATCCCTATTAAAGACTATATATAAACAAGGAATTATAAATAGTGTTAGTAGTGTCGAATATACAAGTCCTCCTATTGTTACTATCCCAAGTGGTTGTATCATTTCTGAACCACTTCCTATGCCTAACGCCATTGTTGATAACCCTAGTATTGTTGTTAATGCTGTCATTAGGATTGGTCTTAGTCTTGTTTTTCCTGTTTCTATTAGTGCTTGGCGTATTTTTAAACCTTTTTCTATTCTTAGGTTATTTGCATAATCTATGAATACTATTCCATTATTTACTACAATTCCTGCAAGCATTAAGAATCCTAACATTGCAATTAAACTTAATTCACAACCGCTTATAAATAATGCAAATAGGCCTCCTGTAAATGCAAGTGGTATTGTGAACATTACTATAAATGGTGATTTTAATGATTGGAATTGTGCTACCATTATTAGGTATATAAATACTATTGCAAGTGCAATCATTTTTACTAAGTCTTGTATAGATTGATTAATTGTTTCACTTTCTCCTTGTAATTCTACACTATACCCTTCTGGTGCTGTATATTCTTTTAATTTATCTTGTATATCTCTTCCAACAAGCCCAACATTTGCATCTTGCTTTATAGCCACAGATACTGTAACATATCTTTCTCCATTATCATGTGAAATTGATGATAATCCATCTTTTTCTTCTATACTTGCTATATCTGATAATTTAACTTCTACTTTTTCATTATTCTTTGTTCCTTCTAATACAATTTCGCTTAAATTTTCATTTGTAATTCTATTTTCTTTTGGCTTTGCTACAATAATTGGATAATCTTTATTATCTACACTAACTTTTGTTGCTTCTGTTTCATTAGATATTTCTGATGATACTTTAGAATAAACAGTTGCTACTGTTAATCCATATTCCATAGCCTTGTTTTTATCTACAATAATTCTTGTTTCTTTTGATGTCTCACTAACTCCTGAATCTATTGTATCTATTCCTTCTATTTCTTTTAACTTAGATGTTAATTCATTTGCAATTTCTTGTAATTTATCAATTTCTGTTCCTTTTACTACAATTTGTATTCCAGATGTCATCATACTAGACATATCCATATCAGAAGTGCTTACTGAAATTTCACAGTTCATTCCATTTGTTAATTCATAAATTCTATTTGCAATGCTTGCATTATCATTTTTTCTATCTTCTTTTAAAATAGCATACATGCTAATAGAATTTGAATTTCCTCCTGAAAGGCTTGATATAGAACTCATTGTTCCAGAATCTAATGCTCCTATTTCTTCTATTTCCTCTATTGTTAGTAATTTTTCTACTATTTCATCTGCTAAAGCTTTTGTTTCTTCACTTGTAGTTTCTTTTGGCGTTTCCATTGTTATAGCTATTTGTTCTCCATCAACACTTGGTATAAACGCTGTTCCCATTATTCCTGTAAGCATAAAACTTCCTATAAGTAGTATTAAAGCCATAGTAACTACTATTATTTTGTGGTTTAGTGCTACATTTAATAATTTTTCATATATAGAAATTATTTTATCAAAGAAAATATCTTTCTTTGTTTTTGTTTCTTTAAACATTTTAGATGCCATTGCTGGTACTAATGTTATTGCTACAATTAAACTTGCAAGTAAAGAATATCCTATTGTTAATCCCATATCTGTAAATAATTGCCTTGATATTCCTTCAACAAATACTATTGGCAAAAATACACATACTGTTGTTAATGTTGATGATGTAATTGCTCCTGCAACACTTGATGCTCCCTTAATTGCTGCCTCTTTTACACTTTCTCCATTTTTACGTAACCTATATATGTTTTCAATAACAACAATAGAGTTATCTACAAGCATTCCTACTCCTAGTGCAAGTCCTGATAATGATATAATGTTTACTGTTACTCCTGTAAAATACATAAGTGTTATCGCAAATGTTAAACTTATTGGTATAGATAATGTTATTATAAGTGTTGGTTTATAATCCTTTAAGAATACAAAAAGGATTATAACAGCAAGTATTGCTCCATAAAATAAGTTATCTAAAACTGAGTCTATAATAATATCTATGTATACACCTTGGTTCATAAGAGTTGTAAATCTTAGGTTTTCATTTTGTAACTCTAATTTTTCCATTGTTTCTTCTAGTTTTTTACAAACATCAGCTGTTGATGCTGTACTTTGTTTTTGAAATGTAAGGACTACTCCATTATTTCCATTTACTTTTGCATACATTTCGCTTGAATTATCTGTAAATTCTATATCTGCTAAGTCATTTAATGTAACATTCTTTAGTCCTTCTATTTCAAAAGATAACATTTTTAAGTTTTTTACTTCATCTATATTATTAAACTTTTCTCCAACTTTTACAATCATTTTGTCACTATTTGTTTCTACATATCCTGCTGGCATTGAGAAATTTTGGGCTTTTAATATGTTAGAAATCATATTACTTGTTATAATTCCATCTATTGATGCATTTTTTAATGCTTCATCTCTTGCTTGTTCAAATTGTTTAATTCCATTATTTAATTCTGTTTGACTTGTTATAATTGTTGCATTAGCTTTACTAAGTTCTATACCAAGCTGTACTTTTGCCATTTCTAGACTTTTTTCTTGTTCTTCAAGTCTTTTTTGCTTTGTATCTAATTCTTGCTTTGCCATATCCATTTGGCTTATGCCAAATTCTACTTCTTGAAGTTTAGCATTTGTTTGATTTTTTAAGTTTTCCGTTTTAGTTATACTGCTATTTATGGCTTCTAATTTTGCTTTTTGTTCTTCTGTTAAATTATTTCCTAATTTTAATAATTCTGCCTTTTGCATTTTTAAATCATTTAATAAATTATCCATTTCATTTATGGTATTAACTAATGTAGATTTTGTGCTTTCTAATCCTTCTTTCTTAGTTTGAAGTTCTTTTTTTGCTGTTTCTATCTGTGTATTTCCATTCTTTATAGCACTTAATCCATTTATTATTTTTTCTGTTTGTTCATTAGATTGCTTTGCTAAATTTTCTTTTCCTTCATTTAGTTTCGCTTTTGCTGAATTTAGTTCTGATTGTGTTTTAGAAAGTTCGCTATTTACACTGTCTAGAAGTTTTTTATTTATATCGTCAATTTTATTTTGATTTAGAGTAATTTTAACTTGTTCTTCTAATAAACCTGCAGTACTAACACTTGCTACACCATCTATTCTTTCTAAGTTTGGTATAACTTTATTATTAACAAATTCAGTTATGTCTGCACTTTCCATATCTTTTATATCAACTGCTGTAAGCATAATAGGCATCATATTTGGATTTATTTTAGATACCATTGGTGCACCTATTTGCTCATCTGTCCATGTTGCTTTTATTAAGTCTAATTTAGAATTTATCTCTATTAATACAGAATCCATATTTACATCATTTGAAAATTCTAGTATAACTACTGATGAATTTTCACTAGATACTGATGATACATCCTTTATGTTACTAATTGTTGCCATAGATTGTTCTAGTGGCTTTGTAATTACTGTTTCTACTTTTTCAGGGCTTGCTCCTATATATGTAGTCATAATAATTGCATATGGTAAATCCATTTTAGGTAGTAAATCAGTCGTCATACTTGTAAATGAAATTACTCCTAAAATAATAACTAATATTACCGCAACAAATACGGTAAATGGCTTTTTCACACTATAATTTGAAATCATTTTCTTCAACATCCTTTTTTACATTATTATCCTACATTATCATACAAAGTATATAAATGTAGAATTACCTTTTAGAACCCTCAGTCGTGCTTAGTGCAACTACCCACCACGAGTATTGGGATCTTTTTATATATTGTTTATGTTTACTTGTTTGGATATGTATTTACTTTTTTCTTAATTTCTCTTTAAAATATATTGTTCTTTTCTCTTAGTGGCGTAAATACTTTTATATAATATGGTTGTATATCGCTTAATATGTCTTTCACAAATATTATATTTCCATCTTTTCCAGTTAATTTTATATTTGGAAAAGTTTTTAGCATTTTTTCATCTGAAAAATATTTTAATGTAAAATTCTTTATATCTTCATTTTTATAAAGCTCAGCACATTCAAAAATATATTCATCATAACTTGCAAGTTCAATCTCATATTTTGCTACAATTCTTGTAAAGAACATTTTTAGTGCAAAACTGCTAACTAAAAAATCTACGAATAACAATAATATAACCATTATACAAGCTGTTTTCAAAACTTTCGAAGACAATTTTTCTTTTATTTTATCAATTAATTTATCTATTATAGGATTAAAATGGCTCATTAAATAAATTGCTAAAATTCCCCAAAAGAATGAAAATACTATACATATTCTTCCTTCTATGTTAAATGCCATATCAGAATAATCCCACCATTTAATATGAAATATAATTTCGCCTATTAAACTAATTAAATATTCTACAATAGAACCAATTACAAATCCACCAAAAAACAATGTATAATTATTTTTCTTAAAACGCTGTAATAATGGTACCATAATAATAGCGCCTACACCATAAATAGCACAAAATGGTCCATATAAAAAACTTTGCCTACTTTCTATAACTCCTTTTGTAAGAAAACCAAATATAGTTTCAATAATAAATCCTAATACACTATAAATAATAAAATACGCAAGCATTCTCCATATACTTATTCCCATAATAGTGAATTTTTTCTTTACTTTATGTATATCTTTTTTTCGTTTTTCTACTGTAACTTCTATTTCTACATTTTCCTCCATTTTTCTTCTCCTTTTTTCCATATCTTTTATTATAACAACTTTTTAGTTATATGTAAACTAATTAAATGAAGAATTTTATGAAAATTTGGTGAAATTTGTTAATAAAGAGTTGCATGCCATGCAACTCTTACAGTATTATAATATTTTTTTACCACATATATAATTCCAAGAATCTTTACACATTTCTTCTATTCCAAGATTTGCTTCCCAGCCTAATTCTTCTTTTGCTTTTTTAGGGTTTGCATAACATGTTGAAATATCTCCTGATCTTCTAGGTACTATTTTATATGGTACTATTTTTCCGTGTAGCTTTTTCAAAAGCTTTTACCATATCTAGCACACTATATCCATGTCCTGTTCCTAGGTTATATATAAATAATCCGTTTTTTTCTTTTTGTAGTTTTTCTAGTGCCTTTATATGACCGTATGCTTAAATCTACTACATGTATGTAGTCTCTTACTCCTGTTCCATCAGGTGTATTATAATCATTTCCAAATATAGATAATTCTTTTAATTCGCCATTTGCTACTCTTACTATATATGGCATTAAATTATTTGGTATCCCTTGTGGTTCTTCTCCAATTAAGCCACTTTTATGTGCTCCTACTGGGTTAAAATATCTTAATATGCATATATTAAAACTTGTATCTGATTTATAAATATCTTTTAAAATTTGCTCTATAAATAATTTTGATGTTCCATATGGGTTTGTTGTCCCTCCTGTTTTACATTCTTCTGTAATTGGTATTGTTTCTGGATCTCCATATACTGTTGCAGAAGAACTAAATATAAAACTTTTTACCCCATATTTTTTCATTGTATCTAATAATACCAATGCTCCTGTTATATTGTTTGTATAATATTCTATTGGCTTTGCAACCGATTCCCCTACTGCTTTAAATCCTGCAAAATTTAAAACTGCTTCTATCTTATTTTCTTCAAATACTTTTTCTAGTGCTTTTCTATCTAGATAGTCTATTTCATAAAATTTAAAATCTTTACCTGTAATTTTTCTAATTTTGTCTAATACTTCTGGTTTACTATTTGAAAAATTATCTATTATTACAACCTCTTTTCCATCACTTAACAACTCAACTACTGTGTGGCTACCTATATAACCTGCTCCACCTGTAACTAAAATTGACATATCTGTCTTCTCCTATCTATAAAATAATTCCTTATTTATTAATTTTTTTAATTATAGCATATGGCAGTCTACATTTGCAACCTACAATTGCAAAAAACCAAGGCAATTTCATAAAAGATTCAAAGCAAGTAATTTTTTATTTCTTTAATTCATAAACAACATTAACCCTATCGCACACATTTTGTGAATGTGTTACTACTATAATACATTTATTTTCGTCTTTTGCTAAATGTTCAAATATATTTAATATGTCATTTTCTGTGTCCTTATCTAGGTTTCCTGTTGGTTCATCTGCAATAATGATTTTTGGGTTATATGATAAACTTCTTGCAATAGCAATACGTTGTTGCTCTCCTCCTGATAATTTTAATATTTTTCTTTTGCAGTGTTCTTGACTTAATCCTACGCTTTTCATAAGTTCTAATGCCTTTTGCCTTTTGTTTTTTACATGAACTTTACTAACATCCATTGATAATATGATGTTTTCTATTGCAGTCAGTCTTGGAAGTAGGTTATAGCTTTGAAATACTATTCCTATATCTGTGTTTCTGTAATTGTCTAAATTTGTATTTTTTAAGTTTTTTCCATCATATAATACATTTCCTTCTGTACATTTTTCTAGTCCTGTTATTAATGATAATAGAGTAGTTTTTCCGCTTCCGCTCTTTCCTTTTATAGCATACATTTTTCCTTGTTCAAATTCATAATTTATATTTTTAAACACATAACTATCTTTTGGAGCATCATTATATCTATAACTGACATCTTCTAATTTTAAAATTCCCATTTTTTTCATCCTTTCTTGATTCATATTAGTATAATTTTCATAAATTTGTAGCTTTGCCATGTATACAAAAAATCGCTCGTCACTACTTACTAAAAATTTTGTACTAGTTTTAAGACCTTTCTTTTAATATTGTTAGTGGACTAAACTTCATAATGCTTACCATTGATGCCATACTGCTTACTAAGGTCAAAAGTATTCCTATTCCAAATAAATCTAATATTACTTTAAAATCTACTACTGCATCAATAGTATCTATTGATGTTATACTAATGTTTCCATTAAATCTCATTTCCATTGGTCCTTTTCCAAAATTATTTTGAATATTCTCTTCTTCTTGTTTACTTGCTTCTATTTCATTTTGAAGTAGCATATTTCCTACTGGTTTTGCAAGATATGTTCCGAATAGTTGCTCCCATTCCTAGCATAATAATACTTACAATTAATAATTCCAAAATAAACTGCATCGTTAGTTTAAATTTGCTTACACCTATTGTTCTGAATACACCTATTTCATATTTTCTTTCTCTAATATTTATCATATTAATTACAAATAGCACTATAGAAGATATAATTAGTGTGATTATTAAAAATGTTGTAGCAAATGTTTTCACATTTTGAATAGATTTTGTTGCATTTTGTAATTCATCTAAATTTGTGTTGATCGTATAGTATTCATTTAAACCTTTTTCTTTTACTTCTGTAATAAAGTCATCTATTACATCTTCGTTTTTAATTATAAATGATGGGGTTATATTTGTTACAAGAGTATTATCATCTCCAACTAATAAATCTATTACTCCACTTCCTGTTATTATTTTATTAGCTGATTGCGAATACATGTTATTTGAATCATCTTGGTTAGAATTATCTGTATATATTCCTGTTACTGTAAATTCATATGTTTTGTCATTATTATTTGGATTTTTTAATGTTATTTTATCTCCAACCGATATCTCATTTAAAGTAGCAAGTTCAGAATTTATAACACATTCATAAGCACTAAAATCTGTTATCATTTCTCCTGTTGTTACTTTGTATGTTCCATTTGTAAAATCTATCATTGCATCATAAGAAGAATATCCGATTTAATTCGAAATCTCCAGTTAAATTTCGCAAACTTTGAAAAATTTCTTTTGATTTTGTTATTACAGTAGTTGTGTGGTTATTTACCACAGTATGTCTTTCTCCTCCCATTCCACCGAGGCTCTTTTCTTATTCCTTGAGACTCTCCTGAGGTGGTAGTTGAAGATGAAGTTGTTGTTTTAGTGTCTTCTACTTCATATTCAAAAGAATCTGTAGCACTAGTTAAAGTATCACTATTTAAAGAAGTAGCATATACATAATAATAACCTTTTAAATACTCGCTCTTTCCATAGTCTTTTATATCATCAATTGTAAATGCTTCTATATTATTAAAAGCCTCTATGTTTTCCTTTTTAGCATCTTCTCCACCTTTAAAATTCTTTGAAAGCCCTTTTCTATCAAAAGAAATGTTAGCAACTATATCATGTGCTATTTCATAATCTTTAACAAGATTATCTGCTGTGTTTCTTATTGCAAGTGTAATTGTTGTACTACATGATATTACTAGAATAATAATTCCTATTAAAATATTTCTTCCCTTGTTTCTTATAATTGAAACTAAACTATTTTTAAAAATATACATATCATTACCTCCTAAATTCTAGTAACAATATAATATATAAAGATTGAAAAATTATTGAAAATAAAATTTTTTAATCTTTCTTGACCAAAAAAGCTACTACATTCTAGAATATAACTTTACTATTATATAAAAAGAACCCCTAAAAAGAGTTCTTATCCTGGTATTACTACTCTAAAAACAGTAAATGGTTCTTTATAATATACTTCTATATTTCCATTATATTTTTGCACTGTAGATTTTGCAATTGCAAGACCTAATCCATATCTTTTTTCATTTCTATTCCTAGATTTATCTATACGATAAAATCTTTCAAATATCTTTTCTCTTTCGGCTTCTGGAATTGCTTCTCCCACATTTTTTATTTGTAATACAATATCATTTTTTTCTTTTTTTAGTTCTACTACAACTTTCTTTTTTGCTTCTGTGTGTTTAATAGCATTGTCAATTAATATAGATAGTATATGTTCTATATCTTCTTTGCTTCCATTTAAGGTTATATCTTTTTGAATATTGCTACTTAAAGTTACATTTTTTTCATAAGCCATACTTTCAAACATAGATGTTATAATTTCTACTTCTTTAGATAAATCAAAATTTTTATATTCTTTTGCATTATCAACATTTTCTATTTTCGTAAGTAGCAAAAGTTCATTTATTAGCTTATTCATGCTTTCCATTTCATTTTGAATATATGTAAGCCACTTGTTGTTTCCCACTTCATTTTCTAACACTTCTGCATTCGCTTGTATTACTGCAAGTGGTGTTTTTAATTCATGTGATGCATCTTGAATAAATTGTTTTTGCTTCTCAAATGTTTCTTCTACTGGTTGTACTATGTATTTTGAAACTCTTTTTGCTATTATATATATTATAATTAAAGATAAAAGTAATACTCCTATCCATGATATTAGTATAATTCTTACTTGTAAGATAGCATCTTCATTCTCCATAAGCATAATATTTATTGTATTTGGTTTTACTTTTTTTACCTTATATATGTACTTTCCTATTATTCCACTTTCATTATTAAGTTTGCTTACTTTTATGGCATATTCTTCTATTGTTTTGTCTTTTAAATTATCTGAACTTTGTACAATTTTGTAATCTTCAATTAATATGTTATATACTCCATATAAGTTTATATTTGAAATAATCTTATCATTTTCGGGTTTATCGTTTCTTTTTGCTCCTCCATTTATAAACCTATCCATAATAAAAGTAGCTGTATTTATTGTATTTTTATAGTTTAAAATTGCAAATAGCATAATAATTCCTAAAATAACTGTTCCTAGTGATAACATAATAATAAGAAATATTCTTTTACTCAATTTTTTAATCATTTTCTATCTTATTATAATAAACATTAATGTTTATACTTACCTTTCTACATTAATTAATTTTCCATTTTATAACCAAGTCCTCTTACTGCCTTTATTTTTACATTTGATTTAATAAGTTTAAGTTTTTTTCTTAAAAACGATACATATACTTCTACATTATTATACTCAGCTTCACTATTGTATCCCCATATTTTATTCGCAAGCACTTCTCTACTAGTGATTTGATTTTTATTTAGCATTAATATTTCTAATAAATTCAATTCTTTCCCATTAATACTAATTTCATTATTATTCGAAATCATCTTTCCAGTTTTTATATCTAGTTTTAAATCATTATATTCTAAAACTGACATATCATCTATGTTTGCTTTTCTTTTAAGTACTACTTTTATCCTAGCAATTAACTCTTTTATAGAAAAAGGCTTTGTAATATAGTCATCTGCTCCATTCTCTAGTCCATTTAACTTATCATTCATCTCTGACCTTGCTGTTAACATTATAACAGGTGTTTCTATTTTCTCTTTTCTTAAATCTTCTAAAATTTCAAAACCATCTTTTTTTGGTAACATTACATCTAGTATAATTAAATCATAAATACCCATTAAAGCATGGTAGGCTCCTTCTTTTCCATCTGTTTGTATATCTACTGTAAAATTTTCTCTTTTTAATGTTTCTCCGTATTGCATCTGCTAGACTATATTCATCTTCTATTATTAAAATTTTCAACTTATCACCCTCTTTTATTATAGAGCTAAAGATTGAAATATTATTGAATAACTACATTCGTCTCTTTAATAAACCCTAATTTTTGTAATCCTTCTTTTACATACTGATTCTTCATAAAATATTTCCATATAGTTCCATTTAAATAATTTTCAATCATTACTAATTCGATTCCTTTATCAACCCCTATATATTCTTTTGCAAACCAAGGTTTAGTTCCTTCTAAATTATATCCATCTTTTAATCCATATTTTCCCCATAATCTAGGAAAATTATTATAATAATATTCCATAGCTTTTACACTTTCTTCTGGTATAAATACTATTGAACCTATTGCACCACATGGAGTTACTGTTCCATCATTTTCTATATTTAAATTTGCTCCACATGGTTTAGCACCAGGTGTTATATATCCTTTAGGAGATAAACACGATGTTAATCCCCATGAATTTTCATTATAGGTTTTAAATTTATCTTTGTTATCTATACAATACTGTCTATTAGCTTTTGTGGCTTTTACTGAATTCTCAAACCAATCAATATTGTCTTTATCTTTTAAATTTCTAAAATCTATCCAAGCATGTGAAAATTGATATGTAAATAATGTACCGCAATATGTATATATTATATCTTTTATATCTTTATAATTTGATTTTGGTCGTTTAAAATTATAATACATGCTTTCATTTATTGGAAATGTTTTAGAACTTACTCCTAATATGTATAACATTAATTGCTCCGCATACATATCCCAATATCCCCAAAATCCCTTTTCTGGAGTATAACCCATATAAAAATAATTTAAATCTTTGTTTCTATACCATTCCCAATTAATTTTTTCATATAATTCTTGTGCTTTTTTCTTTACTTCTCCTTCAAAATATTCGCCAGCAGTTATTGCACCACATATAAATATCGCTGTATCTATTATTGATATTTCGCAATCCCATTCTCTTTTACCATTTTCCATATTTATAAAATGATAATAAAAACCATTTTCCCCTTCTATATTATTTATAAATGTATTAAGTGTTCTGTTTGCCATATCATATGCTTTTTTGTAGTTAAGCCATTTATGTTCTACTCCAATTATTAAATTAGCCAAACTATAGCCAACAGTTGCAACACTAGCTATATTATTTGATAATATTGTTTTATCTCTTACTAACCCATATCCTATGCTTTCTTTATTACTATTAGCTTCTTTAATAAAAAAATTATAACTTTTTTTAAGTTCCTTTAATATAAGTTCTTTTCCATAACATTTAATTAACCTCATAATACAACACCTACCATATATTATTATATAGTATGTAATTTCCAAACTCAATGGTTATTTATGGTATATGTTAGATATTTGCATAGAAAAATTGATAAACTTTTTATATTCTTTTTCTTCAAAATAACATATGCATAATAAACTCAAAAAGTCATCTATAGGTAACTTATGAGCTTTGTTATCCTACTTTTTGTTTCTTTTTAGAAACAATATTATTTATAATTATAAACACTATTCCAAAACTAATTAAAACTAACATATTTATAAATAGAGGTTTTAAACTTTCAAAATTAATTATCTCTATAGTTTTTAATTGTTCATTTGAATTTATATACCAATATGCTGGTAATATATGTGCTATTTTTAATACTGATTCTGGTAACCATTGAACAGGTACAAATGCACCACAAAGGAAACTTGAACCTAATGCTACCACATTTACTATTCCATTTACGGCATTTTTATTATTTACCAATGTACTTATAAATAATGCTATTGTTAATGAACAAAATGTAAATACAAGTGAATTTAGCATATAAATAATTCCTCTTGTTTCAAACATTATATCTCCTAATAATATTATTCCAAGTACAGTCACTAAAACCCATACAGTTATTGCATATACAAAACTTGCATATAATAGCTTACTATTATGCTTTTTATAATTCATGTTACTTACAATTGTTCTTTTATTTACTGTTTTTTCATGAAAACTTGATAATACTAAACATACTATAAATATAACTACTGCCATAATACTATAACTTGCAAAATTAAAGTAAAATGTTGCATTTGATGTTTTATGTATATCTATTTTTGATGTTATTTCAATATTTGACTTTTTAGCCAAACTATTATTTATTGCATCTATAATATTATTTTCATCATCAATTCTACCTGCATATATATTTTGTATCCTAAGATAGCTTTTTAACATCATTTCAGCGAGACTTGCTTGATAATCACCTGTGCTTTTTATATCTATTGGTGGGTTTTCTCCATTTAATACATCTCTTCGATAATTTTCTGGTATGTAAATTATATAATTTACATCTCTATAAAACAATGCATCATTTATTGCCTCATCATTATCTTCAACATTACTGATATTCGAATTTTCTTTTATATAATCTACCAAATTTTTTGTTATTCCTACTTCTTCATCTTTGTTTATAATTAATACATCTGGTTTTGTATCTACAAAAGTAATTTGATTATCACTTGTAGTCATATTTATACAACCAAACACAATAAGAAGAACTGTATAAAGTATTATTGTCCCTTTATATTTATTTACTATCTTCCAAAATGTTTTAAATACTGTCATATTTTTGCCTCCTTAATCCTTTATAAGATATAAATATCATAAAGGCAGAAAATATTAGTAAACTTATTATATTAAAATAAAATCTATCTAATGTATCATAATAATAAAGTGAATAAAGACCATCTGTTATCATGTTTGCTGGATTTATTTTATTTAAAATAGAAACGTTTTTATCTATTACATATTTCATTGTAATTCCCATCATACCAGATAAAAAGCATCCTAACATTGTTATAGCTATTAAAATGCCAACTTTTGTATTTTCATTTGTCTTAAATAATGTTGCAACTGCTACTCCGAATAGATAATCCTGCCAAAGACCCTATACATGCAAGTAATATAATAAGTGGCAAGTTTGCTCCAAAATCTACTTTTAAAACAAATATAGTAAATACAAATAAAATAGCAATTCCTATTAACTGAACTATATAAGAACTAAGTAAACTTCCAAGTAGCATTTTTCCTTTTTTTATAGGAGATACTGCAGTTCTTTTTCCGTTGTTCTTTCATATTTGCAAGTTTAAAATTTGTAATAAACATTGATAAAGTTCCACCATATAAACAAGCCATTGCAATAAGTGTATAATATTCAATCATTGTATAACTTAAATTTTCATTTGAAATATTATTTAATTTCGTATCACTATTTTCTATTAGGTTTACTACATTTTTGTATACTTCTTCATAGTTTACAAAAAAGTTTCCCATTTTATATTCTTCTTCCATTTCATTTTGCACTAAATTTTGTATAATCTCTTTATTGGTTTGTATTTCATCTACTACATATCTTAAAATTGTTTCATCTATTCCACTTGAATTTACTGTAATATTTACATCTTCTTCATTAACTAAAACATATCCTATAATTTCGCTATTTTTTAGCAATTCTTTTGCTTTTTCTAAAGAAACATATTTCGTATTAAATATTCTATCTTCATTCGTTTCATCACTTAAAGTTTGAAAGGTTTGCTTAAACACTTCATTATTTTCAAAATCATAATTATTAATTATTGCTATATCTATAATATCCAACTTTTCACTATTTTCTATATTAGAAAAAGCCATATTAAAAAACGTACCAAGTATTATTGGAAAGGCAAAAGTCCAAAATAATAAAATTTTGCTTTTTAATAAAATTTTTAGGGAATATTTAAAATTATGTATAAACATTAATCTCTTAATTCCTTTCCTGTTAACTCTAAGAATACATCATTTAATGTTGGTCTTTCAGAAAAAATCTTATTATATGTTACTTTATTATCTTTTAAATAATCTATAAGTTCTCCAAGATTATTTTTGCCTTTTTTATAAGTAACTAATAATGTATTCATACTAAATATTACATTATCTACGTTTTCAAACTTTTTAATTTCTTCTATTTTAGAATCATCAATATTGTTCATCTCTACTGTTATTTTTTCTTCTATATTTGCTTTTTTCTTTAGTTCATCTGATGTTCCTTCTGCTATTATTTTGCCTTTATCTAGAATAATAATTCTATCACATATAATTTCTACTTCTTCCATATAATGTGTTGTATACACTATAGTAGCACCACTATCTCTTAGTTTTTTTATTCCATCTAAAATGTTATTTCTACTTTGTGGATCTACT
Source organism: uncultured Clostridia bacterium (assembly GCA_948852375.1). Next base: position 863 of record CAQOYX010000025.1, on the reverse strand, counting down.
GCTACTGTCGGTTCATCTAAAAATATTAGTTTTGGTTTATGTGCTATTCCACATGCAATATTTAGTCTTCTTAGAAGACCTCCTGATAACTGTTTTGGATAAAACTTTTTAAATTCTCCTATTCCGTACTAATTCTACAGCTTCTTCTATGTATTGTTTCCTTATTTTCTTATCTTTAATATATAATCCACAGAAATAGTCTATATTGTCATATACTGTAAGTTCTTCAAATACAGCTACTTCTTGAAATATTACTCCTATTTTAGCCTTTACATCATAAGAATCTGGTTCCATATCTTTTCCAAATATTTTTATACTTCCATTTTTGAAATTTAATAAAGATAGTATACAATTTATTGTTGTAGATTTTCCACTTCCATTTGGTCCTAAAAGCCCTAATATTTCTCCTTCTTTTACTTCAAAAGATAGGTTATCTATTGCTTTTAGATTTTTATATTCTTTGGTTAAGTTTTTAACCTCAATAATATTATTCACCCTTTTTCCCCCTTTTATTTTTAGCATTTTTTATATTGATTAGTATAACATTTATTTATTCTTTTGTATATAATTTTAAAAAATTATTGTAAACTATTTGTAAATTATAGTAAATTTTAAAAAAATTGTTCCTATCTTTTTTGCTATATCATATAATATACATATGAAAAATATAAATATATTTTCTACTTATACTCTAATTTTAAAGGTGTTTTGTATGGAAAAAAAATATAAATTAGCACTTGTTGGTGCTACTGGTCTGGTTGGTAGAACTGCTATAAAGGTTCTTGAAGAAAAAAATTTACCTATTGCAGAATATGTATTTTTCTCATCATGTAAATCGGCAGGAAGTAAAATAGAATTTATGG
>CAQOYX010000024.1 GCA_948852375.1 uncultured Clostridia bacterium | reverse complement strand
GTTAATATGGAAAAAATAAAACAAACAAATTATAAAATTATATTTATATTATTATGTGTAGCATTTATAAGTCCATCAATAGTATACATATTAAGAGGAAAAAAGATAATAGACCTAATTTCAAGTTTCACGTTTTTCTTTACAACCCCAACAAAAGAATATACGCCTGCAAAAGTAATAGGTACTATTTTGTTTGCAGTACTATTTATAGCACTTGCTTTTGTATATTATAAGATATTAAAAAATCACCAAAAAGAATTTACAAGTACTAAAAAAGTAGCATACTTTATATTAGTAGTATCCATATTATTTTTCATCATGTTACCATTAACAAGTACAGATGTATTCTATTACATAGGTACAGGATGGAGTGAAGCTCATTATAATGTAAATCCATATTATACGTCAGTAAATAATGTAATGGCACGGGTCACAAGAGGCAGCAAATGATGAAATGTTATTAAAAATGAAAGGCATTTGGAGTGGACAAACAATAGTATATGGACCAGTATGGCCATTAATATGTAAAATATTAAGTGGACTATCTATGGGAAATTTATTTTTAGCACTATTCATATACAAACTATTTAATTTAGTACTACATCTAATAAATACATATTTAATATACAAAATAACAGGTAAAAGGAATATTTTTGCACTAATATATGGAATAAATCCGTTAATCTTATTTGATGGACTTTGTAATGTCCATAATGAATTAATTTTAATATTTCTAATATTACTAGGGCTATATTTCTTTATAAAAAAGAAAAACATAACATTAACAGTAATAGCATTTGCACTAGCTTCAGCAGTAAAATATGTTGCAATACTATTAATCCCATTTATAATTTTATATAAATATAGAAAAGAAAAGCCAATAAAAAAAATACTATACTCATGCCTATGGGCGATGCTATTTATAATAGTATTAGCATTATGCTACTTAATATATATGAGAAATTTTGACGTTTTAAATGGAATAATAATCCAACAAGGAAAATTTGTAAACTCAATATTTACACTGGTAGCAGTAAAAGACTACAACTTAGCACTAACAATATCAAAAGGTTTCATGTTAGCATTTATAACTATATACATAATAGTAATACTAAAATTGCTATTTGCCAAAAAACAATACACATTTAGTACATTCATAAGAAAATATAATGGACTATTAGTATTATTCCTATTTGGAACAATAACAAACTTTCAAAGTTGGTACACACTATGGTTGTTACCAACACTAATATGGGATTCATCAAAAAATATAAAATGGCTAACATCAATTACTATACTTTCAGAACTAGCAAATCTAGTATACTTTATAGCATATGAGCATTACCTATTTGGGGCAATATACCCAGTAATTTTATTAATAACAATGATAATCTCAAACATGTTATTTAGCAATAATTCAAAATTGAATAAAAAAGAAAAATAGTACAACCTAGAGGGAAAACAGTAATATTATTTTATTTTAGCAATGGAATCCTAGGTAACCAAGAGGCAAGAAAATACCAGTTAGCATTGTAGTGGGTGGAATGGAGAAAATAAAATATATTATTGTCTGGAAGCAAAATGCAAATCCAAAAAACAGGGGTAAATATGAAAAAAATAAAATCAAAGGAAATCATCGTAATAATATTACTAATTATAATAATACTAGCGCAAATCTTAGCAATAATATATGCTACAAGCAAAAGAGAATATTACCACATAGACGAATACTACTCACATGGCTTAATGCGGTTACAAAAGAGCATTTATATATGAAAATGAAGACTTCTTAAACAACTGGCATAGTAAAGAATATTACCAAGACTATCTAACAATAAACGAAAATGAAAAAAACGATTTTAGTGCAGTATACAATAATCAAATAGAAGACGTACACCCACCATTATACTACTTACTATTACGAATAGCATGCAGTTTTAATATAGGTGAATTCTCAATATGGCAAGGAACAATATTAAACATTATAATCTTCATAATAGCTGAAATATACTTATTCCTAATATCAAAAGAAATATTTGCAAGTCAATATTATGCATTATTAGCATGTTTTGTAAGTGGATTTTCTTTAGCTGTAATAGAAACAGTTATGTATGTAAGAATGTATGAGTTATTAGTTCTAGAAATATTAATGTTAATATACTGGCATATAAGAAAAAGTAAAAAAGAACAATTAACATATAAAGATATAATACCATTATACATAGAAGTTATAATACGGATTTTTAACACATTACTATTATTTGATAATTATAGCTGTATTATTTATAATGTATATGATAAAATATATAAAGCAAAAGCAATATAAAAATATGTTATTTTATATTGGTTCATTAACATTATCTGGGATAACAGGAATACTAATATTTCCATATTCAATTATGCATATATTTTTTAGTTACAGAGGATATCAAGCAATAAGATTCTTAGAAAATCATATTACTATTATATTATATAAGATAAAGGAAAATATTAGTTTAATAAATAATGAGATATTTAATGGTTATGGTTATATAGTTATAATATTAGGAGTAATAATTTGTACTTTATGGATAGTACTAAAAAGAATATCAAATAGACAGATTGAAAAAATAAACGATAATGAAACTAAAAATTATGTAGCAAACAATGAAACAGAAGAAAAAAGAAAAAATAAATATTGCAATGAAAATAATAAAGTAAATAAGCAAAGAATTAAGTATGTAATAATACCAATGATATCATATTTGGTGATCTCCATAATATGTTCACCATACATAGATTTAAGATATTTAATGCCAATAATACCACTAATATTTTGTACATTAATCTACTTTTTCTATGATATGCTACAAGACATAATAAACATAAAAAAAACATTCTATACTATACTAATAATATCAATATGTTTTGTTATATCAGTAATACCGAAATTATCAAACAATGCATACACATACAAAGGTCAAAAAGAAGTATTAAACTATTTAGAAACAAAATTAAAAAACAAGCCAATGATATACATATATGAAGCCCTATCAGCACAATACAACAAAACAATGGAATGTTATGAAGCACTTACAAAAATGGAAAACACATATATAATGGAAAAAGATACATTTTCTATAAACAACATAAAGGAAGTAATAAATAGTATAGATACAACAAATGGTATAGTTATTATGCTACATTATGAATATAGAAATGATATATTAGAAAAAATGTATAATGGAGGATTATATGCACATGCAAAATATGCAGGAAAATTAGGCAGATTTGTGATTTATGAATTGTATAAGTAGGGCTATAGCCCAAATAACCGCTGGACTTGTTCACAAAGTGGAGTGGTGGTTCTAAAAATAGTAACATTAATTTAATAAAAATAAAGGAGTTTAAATCCATGGGAAGAATATTGTTGATAGATGGAAATAGTATTTTAAACAGAGCATTTTATGGAATAATGGGAAATAAAATGTTAATGACAGAAGATGGTACCTATACAAATGCAGTATATGGTTTTTTAAGCATTCTTTTCAAAACAGAAGAAGAACTAAAACCAGAATATATAGTGGTAGCCTTTGACAAAAAAGGACCAACCAAAAGACATGCGATGTATAAAGAATACAAAGCAAACAGAAAAGCAATGCCAGAAGAACTAGCTATGCAAATGCCAATAATAAAGGAAATATTGCAAGCAATGAACATTAAAATTATAGAAAAAGAAGGGTATGAGGGAGATGATATAATAGGAACTTTATCAAGATTCGGAGAAAAGAATGGACTATATGTAACAATTCTTTCAGGAGATAGAGATAACTTCCAACTAGCAACAGATAGAATAACAATAGAAATTCCAAGAACAAAAGGTGGAAAGACCGAAACAGATTATTATGATAGGAATAAAGTAATTGAAGAATATGGTTTAGAGCCATATCAGTTAATCCAAGTAAAAGGATTAATGGGAGACACATCAGATAATATTCCAGGAGTACCAGGAGTAGGTGAAAAAACAGCAATTGGATTAATTAAAGAATATACAGATATAGATAATTTATATAATATGATAGAAGCGGGGACAGACAATATAAAAGGAAAACTAAGGGAAAAACTAATAGAAAACAAAGAACTTGCACTTCTTTCAAGAGAACTTGGAAGAATAAACATAGATTCACCAATAGAAGAAAATTTAGATGAAATGAAAAAAGAAGAATGGAACAAAAACAAAGTATTAGAGCTATTTAAAAAATATAGATTTAATAGATACATTGAACGTTTCTCCTTGCAAGAAGAAAATAAAGAAAAAGAGGAAACAGAAATACAAGATATAAATTTTGACATAAAAGAAATAAAAACACAAACGGAATTACAAAAATTAGTAGAAACATTACAAAAGGAAGATGAAATAATTTATTATTTTGGATTAAAAAACGTTATTAATGCAAATAACGAAAACAATAGTAATATTGTAAATGATAAAATTATAGAAAATACAAATAATGAGAATGATATTAATAACAAAAGTACAGTTATAGTCATTCCAAAACAAATAATAAATATTAGTATATGTGTAGAAAACACAGTATATTACTACGAATTTGAAAACAAAATAGAGGAATTTATTAAATATTTCAAAAGAATATTCGAAGAAAAAGCACTTATAGGTTATGAACTATCAAAGGATTATATTTTGCTAAAGCAAATAGGCATTACAGCAAAAGACTTTAAATTTGATATAAAAATAGGAGCATATTTACTAAATCCAGTAGCATCAAAATACCCATTAGATGGGCTTAGCTTTAACTATGCAGGAATTGATATATTACAATACCTAAAACAAAATGGAGTAAAAGAAGAAAAAGAACAATTAAATTTATTTGAAATAAACGACCAAACAAAAGAAAATCCAAAGCAAAAACAAGAAAGCATTATATATGCATACACAATATCAAAACTAGAAAAAATTTTACAGGAAAAATTAACTAAAGAAAACACTTTAGAACTATGTAAAACAATAGAAATGCCACTTGTAAAAGTATTAGCAGACATGCAATACACAGGTATGAAAGTAGATAAAGAAGAACTTGTATCTTATGGAAATGTTTTAAAAGAAGAATTAGAAGAACTAACAAAAGAAATTTATAATTTAGTAGGAGAAGAATTCAATATAAATTCTCCAAAACAACTAGGAGAAATTTTATTTGAAAAACTAAAACTACCATATGTAAAAAAGACAAAAGGCGGATATTCTACAGATGTTGATGTACTAGAAAAAATAAAAAACAAACATCCAGTAGTTTCAAAAATACTAGATTACAGAGGAATTATGAAGCTAAGTTCAACATATGTAGAGGGGTTAATTCCATATATTAATAAAAATGATCAAAAGATACATTCATATTTTCATCAAACAGTAACTCAAACAGGAAGAATTAGCTCTACAGAACCAAACCTACAAAACATACCAACAAGGCAAGAAGCGGGAAAAAGAATAAGAAAAGCATTCAAACCAAGTAAAGATAGTATTTTCCTAGATGCAGACTACTCACAAATAGAACTAAGAGTTCTCGCACACATATCTTGCGACGAACACATGTTAGAAGCATTTAGAAATGATGAAGACATCCATAAACAAGCAGCATCAAAAGTCTTAAACATACCAATAGAAGAAGTAACAAAAGAACAAAGGTCAAATGCAAAAGCGGTCAATTTTGGAATAGTATATGGAATTAGTGATTTTGGACTTGCAGGGCAGTTAGAAATATCAAAAAAAGAAGCAAAAGGATATATAGATCAATACCTAGAAAAATATAGTGGAATAAAAAAATTCATGGAAGATATAGTAGAAGAAGCAAAAGAAAAAGGATATGTAGAAACATTATTTTCTAGAAAAAGACAAATACCAGAATTAAAATCATCAAACTATATGGTAAGGCAATTTGGAAAAAGAGTAGCAATGAACACACCAATACAAGGAACAGCAGCAGATATAATGAAAATAGCGATGATAGATGTATTTAATAAACTGCAAGCGGCAGGATTAAGATCAAAATTAGTCTTACAAGTACATGATGAACTAATAATAGATACATTAGTAGAAGAAAAAGAACAAGTAAAAGAAATACTAAAAACATCAATGGAAAACGCAACAAACCTAAAAATACCACTAAAAGTAGAACTAGGAGAAGCCAATAATTGGTATGAAGCAAAATAAAAAAGAGCAGACATACAACAAATCAGAGTGAAGAAAGTAATATATTTAATTTTTGTAATGAAAACACGGACAGCTGGAAGTGACAGCTACCCATAAGTGTTGGTAGTAGGGTAATGAAAAAAATCAAATATATTACTTCTTGAAAGCGAACATCAAATGAAAAAGCAAAAGAAAGGAAGAAAAGTATCTTGCAAAAAAGAATTATAAAAATAGCAATTATAATAGCGATAACACTAATAATAGCAATAATATTATTTAGTGTAATTAAAGTACAAAATATTATATTAAAAAGTATATATCCAACAACATACTCAAGTTACGTATATAAATATGCAGAAGAATACGAAGTAGATCCTATATTAATATTTGCAATCATAAAAGCAGAAAGCAACTTTAACCCAAATGTTGTATCTGGTAGTAATGCCATAGGATTAATGCAATTAATGGAGCCAACAGCAGAAGAAATTGCAAGAAAACAAGAAATAAAATTCATAGAGGGAGAAACTTTATATAATCCAGAATTAAATATACAACTAGGAACAAAATACTTTTCAAACCTAATGAAAGAATATAACAACAATTACTTATTAGCACTAACAGCCTACAATGCAGGAATTGGAAATGTAAAAAGATGGATAGAACAAGGCATAATAAAAGAGGATGGAAGCGATATAGAAAATATACCATTTAAAGAAACAAATAATTATGTAAGAAAGATATTAAGGGATTATAAAATATATAGAGAATTATATAAAAATTAGATGTAGACTTTTAGCTACATCTAATTTTTATTTATCTATTCAATATTTAAAGCAGATAATGTATACAACTGAAATATTACAAAAAAATTGTTTTTTATTAAAGTCTTTATGACTGTAATAGCATAAATTGTAAATTATTTTAACAACTCCTTAAAAAATTGCTCAGTAGAAATATTGCTTGGTCTGTTATTTCTTTTTAACAAATATAAGCATTCAGTATCTTTAGTAATATAATTAACACCTTTTTCACAAGAAAGGCTCGCCTTAAATCCCAAATCTTTAATAATACCAAATGAATCTTTACTAATTGCACCAAATGGGTATGTAAACGTATTTGGTACATAATTTGTATTAGATTTAAACGCATCCTGAAGTTTTAATATATCATTTGAAAGAACATTACTATAATGTTCTTTTGTTTCACAATACTTTTTCATAGAACCTTTCCTTGAAGCTAATGTATGCAAATCATAGGTATGATTTTGAAACTCTATTATACCAGAATTAATAAGTTCATTTATATCTTTCCAACGAAGATAACTATAATTTGGATTTGTTTCATCAGATTCTGAATAAGTATCTGTATATTTGCCAACTATAGAAATAACAGCTTTCATATTATACTTTTCAAGTAGTGGAACTACATAAGTTAAGTTATTATAATGACCATCATCAAAGGTAATTATAATAGATTTATTAGGCAAAGGCTTATTTTCATATACATAATCTATTAAATCAGCCATAGTAATTGCTTCATATCCGTTTTCTTTAATATATATTAAATCTTTTTCTAAAACATCTGGATGTATAATATAATCTCCACTTTTTGATTTTAAAATACTATGATACATAATAATTGGAATCTTAATACTAGGTTCGTTATTAGCTTTAACATTATAATATATACATATAGATATAAATAGTAATATTGAAATAAGAAAAGCAAATATAAGTTTATAATTTAATTTTATTACTCTAAATTTTATCATCATTCTCATTCCTATCAATAAAAAGTATATATCAAAATAATTCTTAAATTGTAAAATAAAGCCAAAAATACTGTGTGGGTCAGTCAAGCAAAGCTTGGTTTTGGAGTTCTTTAGTAAATTATTATTCAAAAGGCAAGTTGGGATCAATAATATCGTATTTTCTTTTATAATCCTTTGTTTCATTATTAAGTTTAATAACTTCAGATTTATTTTTTCTTAGAAATTCAATAATTTGGTAAACATCAATCCAGATCTGGTTGATCCCATCTTTTTGAGATTCATCAAAAATTAACTGCATACCAAAATGCAAATGAGGAACATTTATATTATTTATGTTTTCCTTTGTGCTATATCCAGTCATACCAAGATAACCTATAACATCGCCAGCACACACAACTTTGCCCTCATAAAGTTCAGAGACATAAGGATGATCTTTTCTTAAGTGAGCATAATAGTAATAACGTTTTTTATCAAAACTTCTAATACCAATTCTCCAACCACCATATTGATTCCAACCAATAGCTTCAACAATGCCAGACTCTACTGCAACAATAGGAGTACCAATACTTCCCATTAAGTCATTTCCAAGATGAACTCTTTTAAAACCATATGAACGAGCATTTCCAAAATCATCATAATGGCTAAAACTATAATTCTTTGCAATAGGCAAAAAAGCCTTTACACCATATTTTTTAGTAAAAGTTTTAGTTTCAGTTCCAGCATCTTTTGGTAATTCAATTTCATATTCACCAATAAATTCATGTAAAATAGCATCATATGCTTCATAATAATAAGAATAATTTTTTAAGTTCTTAGTTAATTCTTCCATAGTAGTTCCATTTTTTAATTTATCTGTTAATGATATAAGATCACGTTGTTTAAAATTCTTAAAATTACCACCATATTTACAAGCAAGATATGAAATTAGTTCAATCCAATTATACTGTACTTGTTCATTGTTATTATGTGAATTAATATCAAATTTTGAAGTTTTATCTAACACTTCATAAGTAACATTAAAATCTACCCATTTAATATAATTTTTTTCATCAGTAGTAGACTTATTATCAGTAGTAGCATTATTATTAGACCATATTAAACTTCCGAGAATTAACAGGTAGAGAAAATGGATATATAATTGATACTGCAACAATTGCTAATATAATAATAAAACATATGGCACAGAAAATCACATAGGATTTATTTATTTTAATAGATTTAATTAACAACAAAATACACCTCGTAGTATGTATATTAAAAAAAGGTAAATTTATTCATACAATTGACTTTTTTAAAGCAATGCTATATAATATTTACATAAACTAGATGAAGTTCTTTCCTAAAAAGATGAAAGAGAGGATGCATAATGAAAGAAGTGATAAGCCTTTTTCTTGCACAAGCCAACAAGCTAGAGCAGGAAGAACACGTTAACGATTTAGCAATTCATGGCTGTTTTGAACTACTAAAAGGCATAAGGATTAATGTTTTTCCAGAACTTGTCCGATTTTTACAGCATGGAAATGGTTTTGATTTAAAAGCTACACAAATTCCTGAGGAATTATACTTAGTTACAGCTATGCTGATAAGGGAGTATGGAAAACAAGCCAAGATTCAGTATGATGATTCAAGTTTTTTTAAAAATGATACTGAAAAGGAAAAGTTTGCACATAGTTTAGCAAACAAATATGCCACTATTGGTAAATCAGTGGCATGGTGTATGCTTAGTAGCACTTATTTAGTAGACATGAAAGATAGAGAATTTTTTACAGATATCTATGCTGAGTGTTATCAAGAAGAATTTGAAACGTCAATAATTTAAGTGATTTAGGAAAGAACAGGTTGCTATGTAAAAACTAGCAAAAAAGAGATACCATAGTTATTTACAAATGTATTTAACTATGGTATTCTTGTTAGTAAGATATAAAAAGGATTATAGAATAGGAGATAAATTAGTGGTAGATTTAAACCAAGATGTAAAATATGTAAAAGGAGTAGGTCCTAATAGAGTAGTTTTACTTAATAAATTAGGTATTTATACATTAAAAGATTTAATTACATATTATCCACGTGAACATGAAGATAGAAGTAAGGTGGCTAATATTGTAGATATAGTTGATGGACAAGTTGCATTAGTTGAAGCAGTTTGCGTATCTAAAGTAAATGAAATACGAACAAGTAGGAGAAATATGACAATTTACAAACTAATTGCAAGAGACAATACAGGAACTATTATGCTTACATGGTATAATCAAAGTTATTTAAAACAAAGATTTAAACTGGGCGAAAAATATAGTTTCTTTGGAAAAGTTACAAAAAAAGATGGAGTAGTAACTATGGTTTCTCCTACATTTGATGATGCAGGTAAAACCAAAAATACAGGGAAAATTATACCAATTTATCCATTAACATATAATTTATCACAAAATATAATTAGGCAAATTATTGAAAATGGATTAAATTTAGTAAAAAATAGCTTAGAAGAAACATTACCGCAATATTTAATAGATGAGTACAATTTACAAGATATAAATTCAAGTATAAATAGTATTCATTTTCCTAAAGGTTTTTCAGATTTTGAAAAAGCAAGAAAAAGGCTAGTTTTCGAAGAATTATTAGGAATGCAACTAGCACTTCTTAGTTTAAAGAATATGAATACTCAAGAAGAAACAGGAATTAAATTTGATGAAAATGTAAAAATGTCTGATGTTATTAATACACTACCATTTAAACTGACAAAAGCACAATTACGAGTATTAGAAGAAATAGATAAAGATATGGAAAGCACTAAACCAATGAATAGATTATTGCAAGGAGATGTTGGCTCACGGAAAAACAGTTGTAGCAATTATTTCAGCATATAAGGCAGTAAAAAGCGGATATCAAATGGCGATTATGGCACCAACTGCAATACTTGCTACTCAACATATGGAGGGATTTTGTGACATTTTAGAAAAGTTCGGAATTAGGTGTGAATTATTAATTAGTGGAATTACAAAAAAGAAAAAAGAAAATATTTTACAAAGACTAGAAGCTGGAGAAATAGATGTACTAATTGGTACACATGCAATTTTAGAAGATAATGTAGTATTTAAAAATCTAGGATTAGTAGTAACAGATGAGCAACACAGATTTGGTGTAAAACAAAGAAAAATAATATCCAAAAAAGGAAACAATCCAGATACATTAGTTATGACAGCAACCCCTATACCACGTACACTTGCATTAATTTTATATGGAGATTTAGATATATCTATTATAGATGAATTACCACCAAATAGAAAAAAAATAGATACAGTAGCAGTTACAAAGGGATTAACAGATAGGGTAAATAATTTCATAAAAAAACAAGTAGATGAAGGAAGACAATGTTATATAGTATGTCCACTTGTAGAAGAAAATGAAGAGATGAACTTAAAATCTGTAATAGAACTTGCCCAAAATTATAAAACACAAATATTTAGTGAATATAAAGTAGAATATCTACATGGAAAAATGCGCCCAAAAGAAAAAGATGCAATAATGGAAGAATTTAAAAATGGAAATATAGATATATTAATTTCAACTACAGTAATAGAAGTAGGAGTAAATGTACCAAATGCAAGCATTATGGTAGTTGAAAATGCTGAAAGATTTGGTCTTGCTCGGGCTACATCAGTTAAGAGGAAGAGTAGGAAGAGGAGAGTATAAATCATATTGTATATTAAAATATCAAGGAAATTCTGAAACTATAAGACAACGTATGAAAGTAATGTGTGATACAGATGATGGATTTGTCATTTCTGAAAAGGACTTAGAGTTGAGAGGATCAGGAGAATTTTTTGGAACAAAACAACATGGACTCCCAGAATTTAAAATTGCAAATCTATTCCAAGACATGCCGATATTAAAACAAGTGCAAAGTGTAGCATACAAAATTCTACAAAAAGATACAAAGTTAGAGCAAAAAGAAAATGAAAAACTACGAAAAATGACGAAAGAAAAGTTTGGAGAAAGGCTAGAAATATAAGAAAAATGGGTTGTATTTATTTACAATTTGTGGTAAAATAACTTATGTTTATTGTAAACTGTGTAGTAAATGTAGCTGATAAGTTGATGCTACTAAGGAGGGTTATATATGCGGAAAAGAACAGATAAAGAAAAGGCAGTACTTGGCAAAGTAGAGTTAATACTTATTCAGCTAGATCTTGCAAAAGATACAGCGGGGTATGTTCCATTACTAGATGCAATTGCATGTGGATACGCATTTCCAGAAAAGGAGTTGACTCAAATAATATGTGAGCTGGCAAAAGAAAACTATTATTTAGGGTTACATATGTTTGGATTAGATGGAGTATCTAACACTGAAGTGGCATTATATTCTGCTATGGTACATGATATCAAAACAGGCATTGAAAGAGCAAATGAAGAGTATCTTCAGAATTTGCAATTGGACAAATTGCAAATTATTCTGAAAGGAAAGGATGAGAAAGTATTGGAGGCTGAATTGATTAACGAAATAGGACAAAAATATGTGAAATACTCAAACAATGAGAAAATTGTTTTATATTTCGTAAGAAAAATTTTGAAAGTAATTACTTATTGGACGTAACGTAGTTAGTTACGTCCTTCTCCTATTATATTATGAATCTGCAAAACTACATATGGATGAGGAAACAACATATTTTCATACAAAAGATAAAAAAGGAAATGAATACTGTTTTTAAGTTTATAAATATATGGTTTAGTATCAAATAGAAGATTGCATTAAAAAAGCAAGAAAATTCTTGCTTTTTTGTATATTGTATAGTAGAATGTAACAGATAGTAAAAAATAGATACATAATTTTGGAATATAATATTTGATAGCTATATGTATAATATAGAGTGAATGCAAGAAAGGAATGAACTTTTTATTATGGAGGTATTTAAAAGTTTATATAATTATAGAGAATTGCTAAAAACAAGCGTAAAAAAAGAAATAAGAGGAAAATATAAAAACTCATTTTTAGGAGTAGTATGGTCATTTTTAAACCCATTATTACAAATACTTGTATATGCAATAGTTTTTCCATTAATAATGAAAAATAATGAAAAAAACTATGTTGTATTTTTATGTTGTGGATTAATCCCCTGGACTTTCTTTTCAACTGCGGTTACAAGAGCAGCATTTACTATGATTGAAAATGGGAACATAATAAAAAAAGTATATTTTCCAAGAGAAATTCTACCAATTGCAATTTGTATTAGTGAGGCAGTAAATTTTTTAATTTCAACTTTGATAATTATTGCATTTGTATTATTTAATGGTTTAGGACTTACTTGGTATATTGTATTTTACCCAATAATATATATAGTACAATTATTGCTTGTACTTGCAATAGCATTTATTGTTTCAAGTATAACAGTATATGTAAGAGATTTACAACATTTAATCGGTGTAGCTTTACAGTTATTATTTTATGCTACACCGATAGTATACAATGTTTCTACTATAGCAGGAACAGAATTTGAATGGGTACTAAACATTAATCCAATGACATACATTATAGGATCATATAGAGATATATTTTATAATCAAACAATGCCAAACATTACAAGCCTATTAATATTAGGAGGAATACTAATTATAGCATGTATAATTGGATATCTAGTATTTAATAAACTACAAAAAGGTTTCGCAGAAGAATTGTAAAAAAGCAGAAAATGGAGGATATTATGGAGGAAGAAAAGTATTTTGATTATTCAAATGAACCAGGACTAACTTTAGAAAAAGACATTTCAAAAAATGATGGGAATGCTCTTATTACTATCATAACACCATACTATAATACAAAAAAATATATTAAACAAACAGCATATTCTGTACTAAACCAAACATTTCCATATTGGGAATGGATTATTATAAATGATGGAAGTACAGAGGAGGGAACAAAAGAAGTTTTAGAAGAAATTTCTAAATTAGATAACAGAATAAAAGTAGTTACAAGAGAAAATAAAGGACGTATTATATCAAGAGATGAAGCAATTGGAATGGCTAAAACAGATTTTATATTCACGTTAGATTCAGATGATTTAATAGACAAAACAATGTTAGAATGTGCATATTGGTCTTTACAAACAAATCCAGAAGCAACTTGGGTATATGCGGACATGGCGAATTTTGATGGAAAAGAGTTCTTATGGAAAAAAGTTTTTGATATAGATGTAGAAAAGCAGGAAAACTTACTACCAGTATGTGCATTAATAAAAAAGAAAGCAATTTTAGAAGTAGGTGGATATGGGGTAGTTGATAAAGATGTACATGAAGATTGGCATTTATGGCTTAGGCTACTAGAAAAAGGACATATTCCAATGAGAATGAACTTTTATGGCTTTTGGTATCGTAACAAAAAAGAAGGAGGAATGCTTGCTTCAATAAATGCAGACAAACAAAAGGACATGCATGCAAGAAAAGTGATAAATGAACAAGCAGGAAAAGTTACAAACTATATAGAAGCAATTCAATTTCCAACAAGATTTGACCCAGATTATAATACATACCCATATACATTCAAATGGATGCGTAAACCAATTTATGAAAAAGGAATAAAAAAACACTTATTATTCATTTTTCCATGGTTTCATATTGGAGGAGCAGACAAATTCAATTTTGACCTAATATCAGGATTAGACAAAGAAAAATATGATATTACAATAATAACAACAGAACCATCGGACTATGTATGGAGAAGTAAGTTTGAAAAATATGCTACAGTATTTGACCTAACAACATTCTTAAACAGACAAGATTGGGCAAGCTTTATACATTACTTAATATATTCTAGAAATATTGAGTTTGTTATGCAATCAAACAGTTTTTATGGATATTATGTACTACCATGGCTAAAAGCAGAATTTCCAGATGTAATTTTTACAGATTATTTACATTCGCAAAACTGGAGTTGGAGAAATGGGGAATACCCAAGAGAATCTACAGCACTTTCAAAGATATTAGATAGAACATATACTTGTACAAAATACTTAACAACTGTTATGACAGAAGAAATGGGAAGAAAACAACAAAATATGAAGCCAGTTTATATAGGTGTAGATTATGAAGAATTTGATAAAGACAAAATAAATTTAAAAAATTATCCTAAAATAACACAATATGAAGACAGATATAAAAACAAAAAAATAATTCTATTTTTAGCAAGAATTTCAGAAGAAAAAAGACCAGTATTAATAGTACATATTTTAAAGAAAATATGTGAAAAAAGAAAAGATGTTATACTATTTGTAGTAGGAGATGGACCAGAATTAAATTCCATGAAAAGAATGGCAGAAAAACTAGGAGTAAGTGACAATATCATCTTTTTTGGAATGAAAAAAGACGCAAAACCATTTTATAAATTAGCACATGTACAAGTTATAGCATCTTTAACAGAGGGGCTTACACTAACAACATATGAATCATTATCAATGTGTACACCAGTAGTAACAGCAGATGTCGGAGGACAAAAAGAATTAGTGGATAATACTTGCCGGAAAAGTAGTACAAAACATACAAACAGCGAAAGATAATTTTTATGACAGAGATTACCCTAAAGAAGAAATAGAACGTTATGCGAAAGCATTATTAGAAGTAATAGAAAACCCAAATTATGAAGAAATGGCAAAAAACTGTAGACAGAAAGTAATAAATGGCTTTTCAATTAAAAATATGGTACAAATAATGGATAATGAAATAACCGATTTAATAGAAAAAGGAACAAGCATAAAACCAGAAATTGTAACTGAAAATAAAGAGATATATGCACAATTACTAGTAATATTCAATCAATTAGATAAAAGAACTTATGGTGTAGATGCAGGAAATGCCAAATTCCAACACTTAAAAGATAAACTATGGACAAACCCACTATGGAGAGGTTTTATAAAATTCTTACAAAAAACAGGTTTAATGAGACTAGCAAAGAAAAAAGGAATTGACAGGAAAATAAAAAGCAGGATTAAATAAATTTACGAGGAGAAAATAAATGATAAATAATATTATTAGTATTATAAAAAAATCAGGAATATATTTACTTATGGTAATGGTAAACATTTTACTTATTACAACAATAGCATATTTCATAAAAATAACTGTAACACCATTTCATTTACCAATAATATATATATTAAGTATAATTGAATTTTGTATTTTCTATAAAAAAGAAAAATGGCAAGAAAAACTTATTCCAATATTAATTGGAACAGTGGTATTTGTAGCAAGCATAATAATAAGTAACAATGTTTATGATATAACAGCAGATGGTAATACATATCATAAACTAGCAATTGGAGCATTAAAAAATGGCTGGAATCCATCATATGAAAGCAGTAGAGACTTTACTAAAGAACAAGGCAATGTATTTGATATTTCTGATGATAATATAAATGCCTTATGGATAGATCATTATGCAAAGGGGGCAGAAATATTTGCATCTGTAATATACTCATTTACAAATAACATAGAAAGTGGAAAAGCATATACAATTATATTCATGTATATTACATTTGGAATAATAGCATCATACCTATACCAGAGTAAAAAAATGCACTGGGTGTTTGCAATTGCAATTAGTATAGTAATATCTTTTAACGCAATTACAGTAGTTCAAATATTCAATTACTATGTTGATGCAGTGCTTATGTTAAGTTTATTTTTAATTCTATATGCATGTTTTGTAATAAGTACAGAAGAAGAAAAGAACATAAAAAAAGAAGCATTTTTAGTACTTGCAGGAGCAATTATTTGGTGTATAAATGCAAAGTTTACAGGCCTAGCATTTAGTGGAATGTTTTGTTTAGCATTCTATATTTACTGGTTGTATAAAAGCTATAAAAAAGGGAAAGAAACCTTCAAAAAAGACATCAAAACATATACAATATTCTACATTATAACAGTAATAATATCAGTAGGAATAATTGGATTTTCATCATATACCAAAAACTTCATAGATCATGGACATCCATTATATCCATTATCAGGTAAGGGACATGTAGACAACATGGTAGTACAAGAACAACCAAAATCTTTCAAAGACAAAAACCACATAGAAATCTTTTTAATATCATTATTTTCTAAAGGACAGAACACATCACCAGTATATTCAGAAGAAAATGTAGAACCAGAACTAAAAATACCATTTACATTTTCTAAAGAAGAAATAAAAAATTACACAATACCAGATATACGTATGGCAGGATTTGGTCCATTATATAGTGGAATATTTATAATTTCAGTTATAGTAGGAATTATAATGGTAGTAAAATTTATAAAATACAAACAATATAACTTATTAGTACCATACTTAATAGTAATAGGAATAACAGCATTTTTACTAATAATATTAGATGGAAATTATTGGGCAAGGTATATTCCATATGTATTTGTAATACCAGTAGTATCAATAATATACTTATTATATTCTACCAAAAATAAACCAGACGAAGAAACAGAAAAACTACAATCGAAAAAACAAATATTTTATAAAAAAATAAAATTTGGAACAGGGATAATACTTACAATTTTAATGCTTATTAATGTTGGACTTATATTTAGTGTATATATAAGAAGCATAAAAGATAATACAATCTATATAAGAAATCGCTTAATAGAATTTAAAAGCTATGTACAAGATAAAGAAAACGTAGATATAAAGCTAAACCATTGGGGACTACAAGGTGCATTATATAACTTAGATGATATAAATATTCATAATTACACAGTAAAAGACGAAATTACTGGAGAAAATGAGGGGTATTTCTTTAAGTATTAATAAAAAAACAGTCATATTTAAATTACGCCTCTTATAATCTAATAAATTGTTGTTAAAATTTATATTTTGTAATATAAAAGATATAGTTAGGATAAAGGAGATTTTTTATGAATCCAATAATAAAATGGGCAGGTGGAAAAGAAAAAGAATTACCATATATAAAAGAAAATTTACCAAGTAATATAAAGAGATATATAGAGCCTTTTATTGGAGGAGGAGCGGTTTATTTTGATTTAAATATAAAAAAGTCGATTATTAATGATAAATCGGAAGAATTAATTAATTTATATAGATGCATAAAAAATGATGATAAAGAATTTTTTAGTAACTTGAAAGCGATATATAAGAATTGGAGACTAATAGAAGGAATAGTTGAAAACAATTCTAATCAATTATTAGAAATATATAGAGATTATTGTACAGAATTTAATACTAATAGTGAAAGTAAGAATATTAAAACTAAATTTAATGATAGAATATATGCTTTTGTAATAAAACATTCAAAAGAGTTCAATGGAATATTATCAGATGATTTTAATATAGAGATAGATAACTTTATAAATGAAATAGCAAAAAATTTAATGTCCAAAATGAATAGGATGTTTAAAATTGAAAAACAGCGAAAACAAATGAATAAAAAAGATACACTTGATAATATTGAATGTTCATTTAAAAGTGCATTTTATATGCATTTTAGACATTTATATAATGAAGCTGAAAAATTAAATATTAATACATCTTTTTATACTGCAATATTTTACTTTATTAGAGAGTCTTGTTATGCTTCAATGTTTAGATATAATAAAAATGGCAAATTTAATGTACCATATGGAGGGATAAGCTATAATAGAAAAGAATTTAGAAAAAAGATAGAATATATAGACTCTAAAGAAATAAAAGAATATATGGAGCAAACCCAAATATATTGTGACGATTTCGAAGTATTTCTTAAAAAAATAAAACCTGAAAAAGGGGACTTTATATTTTTAGATCCCCCATATGATACAGAGTTTTCTACTTATGCTAAAAATGAATTTGTAAAGAAGGATCAAATAAGATTATGCGAATACTTAAAAAATACTAAAGCTAATATAATGTTAATTATTAAAAATACAGAATTTATTTATAATT
>CAQOYX010000023.1:10675-19299 GCA_948852375.1 uncultured Clostridia bacterium | reverse complement strand
TTATAATTTATTTTTTTATAATTTCATCTATATCACTCAAACCTGAAACATATTGTTTTTTCATTTTCTCATAAATAATCATTGATTTTCCAACATAATAAATTGCAAATAAATATGCTATCATTGATGTATAGATCGAAAAATCTTTTATATATAGCATATAAACATAACTCGAAAACAATATAAAAATTGATAATATAAGACATTCTATTCCATGAATACACAAATTTCCATTTTCTTTTTTATAACTAGTTTCAAAAAGAATAATTGTAAAAATAATTAATCCAAAACTAAAAACTTTTAAATCTGTAATAAATGTAGCTGTTTCTATATTTAATGCTCCTAAACTTACAAAATACAAAAATACCATTATTACATTGGCTATTAGTACATTTTCAAAAACCTTTTTATTAAGTTTTTCTTCTACTTCCTTTGGAAGAACTTTTTTATTTTCTATTTGCTTTTCTATTTTTTTTACACTTTCATTTAATTCATTTTCATTTACTGAAATATCTTTATCTTGTATGTGTTTTAAATTTTGTTGTTTGATATTATTTTTAGCTTTCTTCTTTTTGTTCTTTTTCATGTAATTTCAATCCTCTCTCTAATTATTTCTTTAATCTATCATTTGCAGTACTAAAAATAATATCTTTATAAGAACCCTCTGTAGCTCTTAGCAATACTACCACTTAAAGTAAATGGAGCCTTGTTAATTGTTCTAATTTACTACTATTTTTATACTAACATTTCATTAAATTCATACATTATTATACTTGCAAGCACAATTGGTGCAGTTTCTGTTCTTAAAATTCTTTTGCCTAAACTAACTACTTTTGCACCAAATTCTTTTAAAAGTTCAATTTCTTTTTCATCTATTCCGCCCTTCTGATCCTACTATAACTGCTATTCTTAGTTTATTATCTTTATCCAATGTCTTTAAAGCACTTTTTATTCCTGTTATTCCCTCGTTTTCATATGCCACTAATACTATATCATAATTTGTTATTGTTTCATATATATTTTTAATATTAATTGGCGAATTTATAATAGGAATTTTATTTCGTTTACTTTGTTTTGCGGCAACTTCAGCAATCTTTTGCCAACGTTCTACTTTTTTTATACTTGTTTTATCATCTAACTTAACAATGCATCTATTCATAACCAATGGAGTAATTTCACTTACACCTATTTCAGTGGTTTTTTGAATTATAGTTTCCATTTTTTCTTGTTTTGGTAACCCTTGAAATATATGTAAATATACATTTGGTTCATTGTCGACTTTTAATTTTTCCAAAATTTCAGTTTTTACCCATTTATTATCTAATTCAATAATTTTACATAAATAATCTGTAGAAGAACTTATATTACATATTTCTATTTTTTCATTTATACCAATCCTTAAAACATTTTTAATATGATTCACATCACCATCAACTATTGTTATTATATTGTCTTGTATTTGATTTTCTGTAACAAAAAATTTGTACATTTTTATCCTTCTTTCTTGTGAATTGTTATATAACAATTGGGCGTCATTCGGTATTCCTATGGGTATTGTTACCGATAACGCCCTGCATCTTTATAATAAATTTTTAGTTATAATGATATTTAAGCCCTAGGATGAGCATGTTTATATATATTTTTTATACTTTCATCTTGGAATTGCATATATACTTGTGTTGAAGATATATCTGAATGTCCAAGCATCATTTGTATAGATTTTAAATCTGCTCCATTTTGTAATAAATGTGTTGCAAATGAATGTCTTAAAACATGTGGTGTAATATCTTTTGTTATATGTGCTTGCTCTTTGTAATATTTTACAATTTTCCAGAATCCTTGACGTGTTAATCTTTTTCCATTTGTATTAACAAATAATGCTTTTATTTTGTCATCTTTAATTAATATAGGTCTAGAATTTTCTATGTAATCTGCTAACGCTTTTAATGAAAGAGAACCTAATGGTATATTTCTTTGCCTTGAAGAACTTTTACAAGTTACTATTCCATCCTTTATATTTATATCATCTATATCTAAAGCAATTATTTCTGAAACTCTCATTCCTGTAGCATAAGCAAATTCTAACATTGCTTTATCTCTAGTTCCTTTTATGTCTATATTTTTTGGTTGTTCTAACAATAATTCAATCTCTTGTGAAGATAAAATACTTGGTGCCTTTTTCTCTATTTTTGGTGATTGAACTTTTTCAGTAGGATCCTTTTTTACTTTTTTATTACGTACTAAATATTGATAAAATGACCTGATTGAAGCTATATTTCTTGATATTGTTGAAGTTTTTTTACCTATTTCTTGTAATTTATCAAAATATTTTTTCATATCTTCTTCTGTTATTTTTAAAAAGTTTAATTTGTTTGAATTCATATAATCTTCAAATTGTACTAAATCTCTTCTATAAGACTGTAATGTGTTTTCTGATAGTCTTTTATCTTCTTTTATAAATTCTAAAAAATTGTTGATTTGTTTTTCCATTATTTTTTCCCCTACCTTAAATAAGTTTTATGTTATTTCTTTTACAATTTACATAAACAATAATGTTATATCAAATTTCTGCAAAATTGTAAATAGATTTTTGAAATTTTGTTAATTTTTTATAATTATTTTAATGTACTACTATAAATAATTTGTATACATTTGTAGCAGATTGGTAGAAATATATACTTCAATAAATGCCGATATTTCAAGTAGCAATAATATTAAAACACAAAATAATGTATGCCTTGTAATTTCTAGCTTTATGTTTTCTTTTCTTTTATCCTTAACTATAGATTTATATAATTTCATTCCACTAACTGCTAATGCAAGTATACCTGGAATAAATAAAATATTTTGAAATAACATAGATGTTATACTAAATATTATTCCTTTACCGCATTCCTAATGTTGCAACACTAGAAGATATAGTATATCCTAAACAAAATCCCCTATATGCAATAATACCATATACAATAGGTATTCCTATTACAGTAGAACCTACAAACCATAAACCTAGTACTAATAGAAAATTAGAAATTAAAGCATCTTTTAGTAAACTACTTTGATCAATTTGTATATTATTCTTTAAACTAGATATAAAATCATTAATATATGTACTAATTTCACTTACTTGTGCTTGACCTGCATTATTAACAAAAATAACACCAAATATTAAACCTATCAAAAATATAATAGTTATAATTGCATATTCTCTTAAATTATTTTTTACATATGATAATAATACAGTCTTTACTTTACTATCGGCTTTTCTTTTTCCTATGTTTCTCAAATTATTACCTCCTAAAAGTTGCTTTTTCTTATACATTATGTCTATGTAATAAAATAATTTTTAGAACTATCTTTAAATTCTTTTCTCTATTTAATATTCATTAAGCTATTCACTGGTTGCTTAATGTAGTTATGTGACCATACACACCTCCACCTCCAGCTTGTATTCCAAGTTTTCCTTCTCTTGCTAGTATAATGTTTTTTGCTATTTTTTCTCCTACTACTTGTTCTATATCATCTTGTGAAAGTTTATGTAATATGTTCATTTCTGTTTCAAATTTATTTAACAATTTATCAATAGTTTTTCCTCCAACCCCTGGAATAAAAGTAAGTGGAACTTGGTATATGTATGGTGGTCTATTTTCAGAACTTTTTGTTTCTTTTTTATCTTTTATCATTTCAATTCTATCAAAAACTCCTATTGTAATATTTGTACTTTTACAATCTGGACAAGTTGTTACTGGTGCTTTTCCTGGTACATTTTTTTCGCAAGTTTCACAGTATGTTCTATGATACTTCCCTAATTTCGGATCTAGCCCATAATTACATAATACTTTTCTTCCATCTTCATTTTTTAAAGCTTTTAGTATTTCTTTAAAACTTATATCTTCTACTAAAATTTTATTGTATTCTCTAGCTATTTTAGGTAAAGAATGTGCATCTGAATTTGTTAAAAATGTACGTGTTTCTAATTCAGATATTTTATCTGCTAAAAAAGTATCTGAACTTAACCCAAGTTCAACCGCTATTACTTTACTAAACTTTTCTTTAAATATATTTTCTAATCTATTTGTACAATTTCCATAAAAACTTTTATGTGGTGTAAATACGTGTGCTGGTATTAAAATACCATTATATTTTTCTACTATATCTATTAAATGATATGCTGAAATATTGGCTCTTTGTGAACTTAAAGTAATATTATTTATATGTGTAGACATTTCTTTTGAAAAACTTTTTATATCTTTTAAACTTGAAAAAAAACAAATATTGTGTGCACTTCCTGTTTTTCCTTCATCATTTATTTCTGATGTTTCAATTTCACTGCCTAAAAGAATACAGACTTTGTTTTTATAAATAATTCCTCCATCTTTTAATTCATATGCTTCTCCTGTTTTTAAAAATTCTTCTATATCTTCTATAACATAAGGTGATGCACAATCTATAATACCTACAACATTAATTCCTTTTCTTTCTACGCATTCTTTGGCTATATTTTCAAAATTTAGATTTCTTGCTGCTGTTATTTTTATTGGTTTATTACTTTTGCTTCTTCCTATGTGTACATGTAAATCTGCAAATATTTCGTACATAAATTTCTTCCTTTCTTTTTTGATATTATAATGATAATATTTTTAGAAATCACTCATTACATGTATATATATTATTTATATAAAATGACATTTTTGAATAACATCTAATTTTATTTCATTCATTAAAAGGATTGCATAACATGCAACCCTCATACATTTATCTTTCAAAATCTTTTTCTTCTGACGTTTTTACTACATATTCAATTGGTTCTTTATCTGTTTGGCAAGCCATTTCATTGTACTCCTTTGCTCTCCTACTTATTTTTCCATTATATATATTTCCACTCAAACTACTCATTTTACTTCACATTCCCTTCAGTTACATTTTTAGCTAATTTTTTACTTTTAATAATATCTATTTATATATCAAAATATAAACATTATTTATTTCATTTTTAAGCAGGTATTCCTTCTGTTATACATACGAATTCTTTAAATTTTTTTAAATATACATTATCTTTACCTTTCATATTTCTAAATTCTAGTAAAACTAATGCTTCATCTACAGGGAATCCTCTTCTTTCTGGTCTATTTAAAAGCATTCCCCCAAAGTTATCTACTAATTCTAATATATCACTTTCTTTTTCTCTTGGGTTACTTCCACTATATCTATTTACTTCCTCACATATTTTGCAAAACCTTCTATCAAATCCTAATGTTTCTAAAT
This sequence comes from uncultured Clostridia bacterium, assembly GCA_948852375.1. Next base: position 14,037 of record CAQOYX010000023.1, on the reverse strand, counting down.
ACTTTGCTCCTTCATGTGCATATGATTTTACTCTTGATAAATCCTTAGAATCTTCAGGCTTTTTACATGAACATAATAAACATGCTGTTAACACTAAATTTTTATCTACATCATCAATATTCATATCTTCTATAAACATCTTTGCAAGTTCTGTTTTAAATATAACAGAATTATCAAAGAAAATATGTCTTCGCTTTTTTAAATATTGTACTATTTCTACTTTTTTCACATAATCTTTTTCAGAAAGTATATAATCTGCAAATGTCTCCATACACATTTTCCCCCTTTCTAATTTTAGTTAGAATACATAATAGTTCTATCTTTTATTTTCTAAATACCTTTATTTTCATTATAATTATATTCTAAAACCTTATTTAGTTCAAGTATATTACAAAAATGTCATAATATTGTAATACCTCTGAATTATTTGTCATTATATATATATTTGTTTTTTGTTTAAGACTCTAAAGTTTAACACTTTTAAAATAAAAAAATCTCTAACAGTATTATAAATGTTTATTTTTTGTCAAATTTTTATTTTTGTGTTAATACATCTTGTTGTATAGTACAAATATTACAAAGGATGTGTTGAAATTGAATTTTTTTGTTAATACTTTTTAAGAAAATTTTCAACCTTTTTTTCGATATTAATTTACAAATCATCTATAATAATATAAAATACTTACATATTAACTATTTTTTAGATAAAGGATTGATTTTTGTGTATACTTTTGTTTCTAATTCTGAAAAAGAAACTATTTATTTTGCTTATAAACTTGCAAGTCTTCTAGATAAGCAAGATATTGTCGTATTATCTCGGTGATTTAGGTTCACGGTAAAACCAAATTTACAAGTGGCTTTTTATCATACTTTGGACTTGAAAAAGAAATATCTAGCCCTACATTTACTATTGTAAACGAGTATTACAAGGATAATATTAATATTTACCATTTTGATGTTTATAGAATTTCCTCTTTAGATGAATTTTATGCAATTGGTGGTGAGCAATATTTCGGTAACGGTATTTGTTTAATTGAATGGGGCGAAATTATAGAAGATGCCTTACCTGCTGATTATATTAAAATAAGTTTTGAAAGAGATTTTGAAAATGAAAATAGGAGAATTATAAAAATATCTACTATTGGCAATAAGTATGAAAGTTTAGTTAAAAAGTTATTTAGTAAAACTTTCTAAATCTTCCTTTATTTAAGAGGATTGTTACCACAGGTGATTGATGCTTCTTAATAAAAGGTTTATAGGTATTACCTTAAAAACCTAAATTTATAAATTTTAGAGGTTAATTATGAAAATTTTAAGTATAGATACGACATCAGAAGTATGTTCTGTAGCTATTTTAGAAGATAAAAAAGTAATAAAAGAATTATCGAATGAGGATGGTAATACTCATAGTGTAAAATTAATGCCACAAATTGAACAAATTTTAGCACAAACAAATTTAACTTTAAATGACATAGATTTATTTGTATGTGATAAAGGTCCTGGTTCTTTTACTGGTATTCGAATTGGAATTTCCACTATTAAAGCATTTTGTGATGTTACAAACATTCCAGCAATTGGCATTACTTCTCTTATGGGACTTGCTTACAATGTAGATTTTGATGGTTACATATGTTCTTTAATTGATGCCAAAAACAATAATGTATATTATGGTTTATTTGATAATTCTAATAAAAATTATGTAAAAACTGGAGATTATTTAGCAGAAAATATCAATTATATTACAGAAATATTAAATTTTTGTAATAAACCAATATTTTTTGTCGGAAGTGGTAGTATAGTTTATAAAGATATGTTAAAATCTAGCTTGAAAGAAAAAGCAATATTTAATGATGACCCCAAATTTAATAAACTTACTTCTATAAGTATTGGTATTGCTGGTTTTGATGTGTTTTCTAATAATTTAAATACTGAAGAATACAATCTTTCTCCTATCTATTTAAAAAAAACAAATGCTGAAAGAGAATTAGACGAAAAAAAATATTAATTTGTATGAGAAATTTCTTACCATATAATTTAATATCTTGAAACTATTTTTATATATAGAAAGGAAAGTTGCAAAAATGGAAATTGAAATTTGCAAAATGACTTTTTCTCATTTATTGGAAATAAAAGACATCTTAACATCAGATTTTGACGATTTTTGGGCATATACAATATTTGAATCTGAACTAAAAAATGAAAATTCAGCATACTTTGTAGCAATTATAGAAAGTGAGATAGTCGGCTTTGCTGGAATTTGGCAAGCAATAAATGAAATACATATAACTAATATTGTAACAAAGATTTCAAAAAGGCATATAGGAATTGCAAGTAAACTTTTAGAAAAGTTAATTGAAACCTCTATTCACAAAAATGCACAATTACTAACTTTAGAAGTAAAAGAAACTAACCTAAATGCAATAAAACTTTATGAAAAATATAATTTTAAAAAAATCGGTCTAAGAAAGAATTATTATGGGCAAAATGAGAATGCTATTATTATGACACTATTTTTTGATTAAAATTGTAATTTACCATCAATGACATTTAAGAAGGACCCTCATATTAAAATTCATATATACACAGGCTATCAAGAAACATTAACAAAATACACAAAAAACGATAAACTAAAACAATAGACTAAAGGCTCCTTTCCATAGGGGCGTCAGCGTAGCTAACTGGAGGGATTCAAAATATTTTACTTCCTGTAAAAAATAAATAATTATAAAAAAGGAGACAAAAACAAATGAAAAAAAATGAATTAAATTATAATCAATTAAAAGAATACTGTAACCCAGACATTTTTAAGTTTGATGACACTTCTTCCCTATCTTCAATTGACACAGGAATTGGGCAAGACCGCGGAATTAAAGCATTAGAATTTGGTTTAAGTGTAGATGTAAAAGGATACAACTTATTTCTTGAGGGACCTGATGGAGTTGGAAAAACTATGTATACAAAAAACTACTTAGATAGGATTTCAAAAAAGAAAAAAATCCCTTCAGACTGGTGCTACATCTATAACTTTGATAATCCAAATGAACCAATTGCTCTTTCTCTTACAGCAGGTCTTGGTAAAGAATTTAAAGAAGATATGGAACAATTTATAAAAGATATTAAAGCAGATATAAATAAGACTTTTAGTAATGAAGATTTTGAAAAAGAAAAAACATTAATTAGACAAGAATTTGAGCAAAAGCGATCAGTCTTATTAGAAAAACTAAACCAAGAATCTATGAAATATGGCTTTCAAGTAAAAGCTGCTCAAAATGGTATTTATATGATGCCTGTTATTGATGGAAAAACTATTGAAGAAGATGAATTTGAAAAATTAGATGATGATATAAAAAAAGAATTTGAGA
>CAQOYX010000023.1:0-10665 GCA_948852375.1 uncultured Clostridia bacterium | reverse complement strand
TGGAATTGTACAAGAACAAATTATTTCTGTAATTTCAGAAATAAAAGCAATTGAAAAAGCATCTGATAAAAAAATTGAAGAATGGCAAGCAAATGTTGCCTTGCTTACTATTAATTCACATATAAACTATATTAAAGCTAAATATAAAAGAAATAAAATTATTAATAAATTTTTAGATAATGTAAAAAAAGATGTATTAAAGAATGTACAATATTTTATTGAGCAACCTGTAACACAAAATGTACAGCAACAATCTCAACCCATACCACGAGTAGATCCGAAACAACCTTGGTTAAATTATCGTGTTAATCTCTTTATAGATAATAGTAACTCTGAAGGTGCTCCTGTTATTATGGATTCAAACTATTCATACCATAACTTATTTGGAAAATTAGAATATGAAAACTATTATGGAGCTTTAAAAACAGATTACACAATGTTACAACCAGGCTTACTTCATAAAGCAAATGGTGGATATATAATTTTACAAGCAAAAGATTTACTTACAAATTCTTTATGCTATGATGCCCTAAAAAAAGCATTAAGAATTAAAGAATTGAATATAGAAAATGCTGTAGATCAGCGTAGTTCGATGGTAATGGTATCATTAAAACCACAACCTATTCCACTTGATTTAAAAGTAATTTTAATAGGAAGTTCCAACATATATCATACATTACTTGCAATGGATTCAGATTTTAAAAAATTATTTAAAGTAAAAGTAGAATTTGAAGATGATGCACCAAAAACAGAAGATAACATGTTAAAACTTGCTCGTTTTATACATGGTTTTTGTGAACAAGAAGAATTAATTCCTCTAGATAAAACTGCTGTTGCAAAAATTATAGAATATGCATCAAAACTTGCAAATGATAAAAGAAAATTATCTACAAGGTTTAACGATTTATCTGAAATTATTGCAGAAGCATGTACTTGGGCAAAACTTGCAAAAGCTAAAATTGTAACTGCAGAATTTGTACAAAAAACATTAGATGAACGTATAGATAGAATTAAGAAATACGATGCAAAATACACTGAAATGATACGTGATAATACTCTTTTAATTAGTACAAGTGGTTTTAAAGTTGGTCAAATTAATGGTTTAACTATAATGACTATTGGAGATTATTCATTTGGTAAGCCATCTAAAATAACAGTTAATACTTATACTGGTAAATCTGGTATCATCAATATAGAAAGAGAAGTTGAACTTTCTGGTTCAAGCCATTCAAAAGGTGTATATATTTTAAGTGGATATTTAGGAGAAATGTTTGCACAAGATATACCTTTATCATTAACTGCAAGTATATGTTTTGAGCAATTATATAATGGTGTAGATGGCGATAGTGCATCAAGTACAGAATTATATGCCCTTCTTTCTAGTTTATCAAATGTTCCAATTAACCAAGGAATTGCAGTAACAGGTTCAGTAAATCAAAAAGGAGAAATTCAACCAATTGGAGGAGTTAATGAAAAAATAGAAGGATTTTATCAAATTTGTAAAATGCGTGGATTAGATGGTAGCCATGGTGTAATGATACCTGTACAAAATATAGATAATCTTAGTTTGTCAGATGAAATTGTAGAATCTGTAAAAAAAGAAGATTTTCATATATATGCTGTTTCTTCAATTGAAGAAGGAATTGAAGTATTAACAGGAGTTCCAGCTGGCAAAAAAGATAAAACAGGTCACTTCCCTGCAGGTTCTGTAAATTATATGGTTTATGAGAAACTTAAGAAATATGCTGAGGTGAGTAATAGAAAATAGATATCTTCATACATCTTAATTTACAGTTAAGGTGTATGTTTTTTAGTTTCTATTTATCTAAGGGGCTATCTCCTGCCCCTTGTCTTATCTATTTTTTTCGACAATTTCAACAATATCACTTATATAATCCCCTATAACAGGTATGTTTAGAGTAACTATTTTTTGCAAAATAATAATTAGCACAGCAGTTAGCAAAGAAAATCCTATTCCTATTCCTATTCCCTTTGCAATTCCTGCTAATATGTTTCTTATTAGCATCTCTTTTCTATTTCCCAAAATTTCAGCTAAATCTATTAAATTATTTTTTGTAAAAGTATAATTTAATTCATCTATATTTTTCATTAATTTTTCAAATCTTGATTTTTTTATAAACATACAACCACCCTATATTATTCCTATATATAGGGTGGTTATTTTTTTTAATTCTATTCATTTTAATTACATTTTTTATTGCAGTATTGTATTTTACATAATGTTATGATATACTATACATATACTACAATATTCATATTCTATTTGTTAGGTTAGAATATGTATTTGATTTTTGTAATTAAAATTAAATAAAGGAGGAAATATTTTGATGTCGCTGAAATTTAATGAATTTCAAGTATTTATGGCAATGAAAGAGTTATCTCTATATGAACGGAAAGCTATTTTTAAGTTGGCTTCAAACATTCTAAGTCTTGATCTTATTAAGTTCTGTATTAACTTGGGTGTCGATGTCACTGTTGACAATAATTATGCAATGCGTATGGCTACTAAAGGAGGATTCACTGAAATTGTTCAATTGCTTATTCAGGCTAACCCTAATGTCGTGAATAATGATGCACTGGTTGTAGCTGCTAAAGGAGGATTCACTGAAATTGTTCAATTGCTTATTCAGGCTAACCCTAATGGCATTTCTGTGAATAATTATGTACTAATTGAAGTTGCCCAAAGGGGATTTACTGAAATTGTTCAATTGTTTATTCAGGCTGGTGTGTGTTTCACTGGTGTTGGCTGTGCAGCATTTCGTCATGCTGCTGAAAATGGACACACTGACACAGTGCGATTGCTCATTCAGAATAATGCTGATGTCATTGGGTACGATTATGCAATATACAAGGCCTCTGAAAATGGACACACTGACACAGTGCAATTGCTCCTTCAGAATAATGCTGATGTAACTAGGTACGATTATGCAATACGTAAGGCCTCTGAAAATGGATACACTAACATAGTGCAATTGCTCCTTCAGAATAATGCTGATGTCACCGCTTAATGACAATTAAAAATTATTTACAAAACCTAACGGAAAAGGACACTAGTACTTTGCTAGTGTTTTTTTCTGTATTATTATACTACAAACCTATACCTTATTTACAATTTCATCCTTTATAACATTCTTATCTTCATTTACCTTATTCTTTTCTTCTTCTTTTTTCTTTTCCTCCTGCAATATTTCTAACTTTTTAATCAATTCTTGTAGTTTCTTTAAGTCTTTCCCCATCATTTCCCAGTCATTATTATTTCCCGAATTTTCTAAATTCGCATTTGCTCTTATTATTGCTTCTACTAAATCATTTATTGTGTCTGTATTTTCTACTTCTATGTTTACAGCTGATTGTGAAAGTAGGTTTTTTATTGCTCCTTCTAAATTATCTGCTATTGCAACTTTTGTTCCACATGCTACTACTACTTTTTTTAATATAGGTGTACTTTTTGTTTCATTTAGATTTTCTTTATAAATTGCTTGTACATATAATACTGTATTATTTATTGGAACTGCTATCATATTTTTTATTGTTTTTGTTCCTGATACATTTAAACTATTTAATTCTTGTGATATTGTTTCATCTTGATTTAACAGCATATCTAACTGCATTGGTCCTAATACAGTGCTATCCCCGAGAAAACTTATATAACTTAAGTTTAGAATTACCATTTTCGTCATATATACCTACTAAATACGCTCTTAAGTTTTGTTTATCCAACCCAGTATACTGTAACACAAGTCCTAATTCATATTTACTACTATCTACTGTTTTTAGCATTGTATAATATGGCTCTTGTTCTATTCCCTTTGATGTGGTTTTAGAGGTTTTTGCTATTTCCCACACATCATCACTTCTATATAATACATCTGTACTAACATTATGATATCTCTCTAGCATAGAAGCTTGTATCTTATATAAAAATTTAGGATATACAAAATGTCTTGCTATATCTTCTGGTATTGCTTCTTCTAAATTCATAAATAAATCTGGATATATATTTCTATATGCCATTATAATTGGATCTGATTTATCTGTTATATAAAAATTCATAGTTCCATCATATGCATCTACTAACACTTTTACTGAATTTCTTATATAATTAATTTGCATTCTTGCTCCATCATGTTCAATAACAGTATGTTGCGAATATGGATATTTATCTGTTACTGTGTATGCATCTAATACCCATACAAGTCTTCCCTCATCACTTATTACCATATATGGTTCTTCATCATATATTAAATCTGGCATAACTTGTTTTGCTCTTGAGATGATGTTTCTATTCATTAATATCTTGCTATCGCCCGTTAAATTGCTTGAAAATGCTAAATTTAAATCTTTTTCTTTTATTGCAATTATCATTCTATCAATAAAGTTTAATTTAAGCCCTGCATTGCCTGTATATTTATATTCTGCATTTTGTGAAGTTTGTGTTGGGTAATCAAATTCTGCTTTATTTCCGTGTATTTGTTACTATAGTATTATTTGTTTCTAGCCCAAAATAAATTCTTGGCTCTTTTATTTTTATTTCTTGATTATCCCCTACAAAATCCTTTTGTATATATTTTATATTTCCTGTTTCATCAGTTTCAGTACTAGATGTAATAACTGCTCCAAAACCATGTGTATATTCATATGTTTTGTTATTATATGTTCTATTTCCACTACTTAGAATTTCTCTTGGAGATATATATACTATTTTTTCGTCTCCATTTATATTATATTTTCCAATATTTAAATTTCTATAGGTATAATATCCTGTATTTGTTTGAGTTATTCCTATTGTTTTTAAAGTAATATCTTCATTTACTACTGCTATATTTTCTAAAAGTTCATCGTTTTTTTCAATTTCATTTAAACCATTATCTTCATTTGCAATATCTATTTCATCTATTTTTATTCCATATGCTGTTTTTGTATTTTCAAAGTTATATGATAAATATTGTTTTTCTTTATCTAATTCATTTGAATTAATATATATTACTTTAAACCCAACCATTACTATAAATAGAATTACCATATAAGCTGGAACTATTAATATAGATGTAATTATTTTTTTATTTTGTTTTTCTCTTGCCCCCTTAATTGCTCTGTAGGCTGCAATTATAATTACAATAGCTAAAATTCTATATCCCCATAATTTGATTGTAAGATCGGTTATTCCTGCACCATAAATTCCAGTAGATGCTTCATCATTTAGTATTAAAAATTTATCATTAAAATTCCAACCGTGTTGATACTATAACATATCCTGCAATTCCAATTGCTATTAACATAACACTTGATACCATTTGTTTAAAAAATTTGCTCTTTTTTAATGTTCCGTGCATTTATTCCATCAAAATATATATTAAATATAGTTATATAATAAATTGTAGAATATATAGCAAGTCCAATTACTATTCCTATAAAATATATTGTTAACATTTGAAATACTGGTTGCTCAAAAATATAAAAACCTAAGTCTAGTCCAAAAATTGGATCATTTATTCCAAACCATGCTTTATTTATGAATAATGCTATTTGTTCTTTCATCATACTAGATATAATTACACTAGAAATCATAGATAAAATAAATGCAATTGATTTACTTGGAAGTTTTGGCATTGTCTTTTTTTCTTCATCAAAAAAAGTTTTTAATCCCTTTTTAATACTTCTATTAGTAAATGATATTGCTATAAAAAGGATTATGAAATTTACTACTATTGTTATGTATTGGTATTTTAAATTTTCAGAAAATACTTGTTTAAAGTTTTCGCCTATTTCCATTGTTTCTAAATAATTTCCTCTATATGAAACATATGAACATATTACCATTATAATAATAAATACTAAAACTAATATTACTCTAGTTTTTATTTTCTTTGTTTTAGTTTCTTTATTTGGTTCGATTTTTTCTTCTTTCATTTGCCTTTCACTCCCTAAAACCTCCAGCCAGCTACGCTGACAGCCCCCTTAGGTAAAGGAGACTTTTTTCGAGATTGTTCAAAATTTATTAATTATTCTCCTATAAAATAGCTTTTATAAAGTCTTTGCTATCAAATATTTCCATATCTTCTATTTGTTCTCCAACTCCAATGAATTTAACTGGTATTTTGTTTTGGTCTACAATTCCAATTACCACTCCACCTTTTGCTGTTCCATCTAATTTAGTTAATATTAAACCTGTAACTTCTACTTTCTCTTTAAATGCTTTTACTTGTGATATGGCATTTTGTCCTGTTGTTCCGATCTAAAACTAATAATACTTCTTTTGATGTATTTGGCAACTCTTTTTGTATAACTTTATTAATCTTTTCTAACTCGTCCATTAAATATTTTTTATTATGAAGTCTGCCTGCTGTATCACAAATTAATATATCAGCATTTTTTTCTTTTGTAATTTTTATTGCATCATATACAACTGAGGCTGGGTCTATTCCTTCTTCTTTTTTTACTATATCACAACCAGCACGGTTTGCCCAAATTTCAAGTTGCTCAACTGCTGCTGCACGAAATGTATCTGCTGCTGCTATTACTATTTTTTTACCATCTTTTTTTAATCTATTTGCTATTTTTCCTATTGAAGTAGTTTTTCCGAACACCATTTACTCCAACTACTAAAATAATAGATGGTGTTGTTCCTAGTTTTAAGCCATTATCTACAGCATCTAAAATAAACATCATTTCTTCTCTTAAGGCTTGTTTTACTTCTTCTGCTTCTTTTATGTTTTGTTTTTTTATTCTATCACGGAGTTTTGCAATAATACTCACTGAAGTTTCTACACCGATATCAGACATAATTAATATTTCTTCTAATTCTTCTAATAATTCTTCATCAACTTTTCTAAAAACACTAAATGCATTATTTATTTTTTCATCAAATGAACTCTTTGTCTTTCCCAATCCTGCTTTTAACTTATCAAAAAATCCCATATAACCCTCACTTTAATTTATTACTCATGTAATCGTTCTTACAGTTATTTATTCTATCACAAAATAGTGATTTTTACTACTGTTTTATAAACTTTTTTATAGAATTATAATTTTTATATTACTATTCACAGCTAAAATTATGTATATAAGCTTCACCTGTCAGCTACGCTTACAACCGCCTTGAAGCAAGGGTATTTTTAATAGTTGTTTATTTGAAGTACTACTATAAAAAAAGCTTCCTTTATGCAATATATTTTTTGATTTTATCCAAAAAAGCAAAATCTTTAGTTTACTCCTAAAGATTTTGCTTTTTTTACTTATTACTAATATGTATATTACTTAAATCTACTTTAAGTTCTCTTGAAACAATATTTTGTATTTGTGCTATTTGTTCTGTTGCTAAATTGTCTGCTTTGACTACTACACTTACACTTACATCATTTACAAATATTACTGAATCTTCGAAGCCTTTTGTTGAAAGCAAATTTTCTGATATCATTATTGCATTTTTAGTTTGATTTATTTTTGTGATTTCTTGTTCTGATACTGCTTTTTGCTCCCCAGAAATGCTTGTGCTTTCTAATAATTTTTGGTATGTTTCTAGCATTTGTGAATACATTTTTTCTCTTTCTAATTTTGAACTTGCAAAATAGTCATCTGTTTTTGCACTTGTTGCTACTTCTTCTATATTTCCATTTACTTGATTTGTATTTTCTGAATTTACATTAGTCTGTATTTCATTTCCTACTATATTACTATTTCCTACAGCATTTTCACTTTCTATCATATTACTATTGGCATTATTATTTTCTGTTAAGCCCTGATTACTTATTGTATCGATTATACTTTGTTTATCCTTATCATCTAATAATTCACCACTATTTACAAGTGTTGCATCTCCAATGCTTGCATATTGTTCTCCTCCTGCTACATTTGAATTTGATGTTAGTTCTGTTTCATTTGCTGTATAGTTTAAATAACCTGCTGTAACTAACATTAGTGCAATTACTAAAATTGCTAATTGATTTTTCTTTAAAACTTTCATCATACTTTTTTCCTCCTATCAAATATTTGTATTCCTTTTTTAATTTTTATATTGTAAGCAGACTAGGCATACCCCTTATATTTCGTGTTTTAATCCTTCTTCATTTCAAACACTTGTATTTTATGTGTTTGAAGTCCTGTTACTGCTTCTACTGCCTGTACTATATTGTTTTTTACATTTGCATTTCCAGCACCTACTGCTGTTACAATTGCTCCTTCTATTTTAGGCTTTATTACTTTTCCGTGTTACTGGTACTTTTTCTCCGTTTTCTTCTTTATATACTATATCTTTTTGGACATCAGTTTGTGTAGTTGTTCTTGTTCCTCCACCAGAGTCTTTTTCTTCTATTGTGCTATTTTTGTTGTTTTCATTGAACATTGCAACCACTTCACTACTTTCAGAATATGTAATTAATACTTTAACTTTTCCAACTCCATCTATATTAGATAATATTTCTTCTATTCTTTTTTCTATGGTAGTGGTATCTTCACTACTTGTTTGTACATCCTTGTGCTCTGTAACTGCTAATTGCTTTGTTATTTCTTGTTGTGTGCTTTCTTTGTTGTCCTTACTATTGTCTCCACTCCAAATAGTGTTAATAGCAATTACTGTGATTATAAGTATTACTATAAATACAACTATATTTTCTATTTTTTTCTTACTACCTTTTTCTTTTTCACTCATTACTAAATCTTTAAACTTATCCTTTAACATTTTTTCCCTCCTTCAAAAGCGACGCTTTTGTCCTCTTTACTTTTAGTGTTTCCTCTAAGAACCACCAGTCACGCTCTGCGTGCAAGCCCACTTGTTAAATTGGCTTTGTTGAATAACTTTGTAAGATCATATAAATTTATTCATTTATTTTTATATTTTTCTTGTTTACTTCATATACACTAGATAGATACTTTTTTATTTCATTTCTTTCACTGTTTTTTATATCTTCTTTTTTGTAATTATTTTCTGTGCTTTTTGTGGTATTATTTATATTTACTTCCTCTATTTTATTAACTGATATTGAAATTTCTGTAGTATCTGCCTCATTCTCCTCTTGTTCTTTTTTATATAACATAATCGAAATTTTCTTTATTTTTCCATAGTTTTTTTCACTTTTTGTTTCAATGTCAATAGTTATATCACAAGCTTCATACCCCTTGTCTTTTAGTTTTGCTTTCATATCCTTTTTTAAGTTAGTTTCATACATTTCTATTGCCGTTTTGTCATTAATTTCTACTAAGCTTGCAGAAACAGCTTGGGAAGTATTTAATTCTTCAAAATATTTTTCATAATCTATATCACTAAAATTTATATTTGTAATTTTTCCTAATATCGGTGATATAATTGTAAACATGATATATACTCCAATTACTGCTTTTATGTATTTCTTATTATTTCCACTTGGTAAACACATTTCTATTATTGTCGCTATTATAACTGCTACAATAATTTGTTCTGCCCAATTACTTATAGCACTAATCATAACATCATCACAACCTCTATACGTTTATAATTTATCGATACATAAGCCCACTATTAGATATTTTTATTACTAAAGTTACTCCTATTATTAGCATTACAGATACTGATACAAGCATTGCAAGTAGTATTTTAAAAGTATCTCCAATTCCGTGATAGTAGTGATACAATTTTTTCATCTGCAACTGGTTCTATAATAGCGGAGGCTATATAGTATGCCCACATAAGTATTGCAAGCTTTATTATAGGAATAATACAAATTCCTATTACTACTATAACTCCAACTAATCCAACTGCATTTTTTAAAATATTACTACAACCAATTACAGTATCTACTGCATCTCCTAATATTTTTCCAACTACTGGTATAAAGTTTGATACTGCAGCTTTTGCTGTTTTGGCTGTAATTCCATCTACACTACTTGAAAGTGTTCCTTCTAGTGATAATATTCCAACAAACAAAGTAAGCATTATTCCTAAAGCCCATATAGTACTTGTCTTAAAATATTTTGATATTTTACCAATTTGTACTCTATCTGATACTTTTGATATAATTCCAAGTGCTGTTCCTATAAGTATTAGTGGTAATAAAACTGAACTTATCATATTTCCAATAAAATTAATTAAAAATAGTAATATCGGCTGTGCCACCCCAGCTGATGTAATGTTTCCAGTTGTCATCATTAATGTTATCAATATTGGTATTAAACTTCCGTGAAAAGCCAACTAAATTTTGTATTGTATCTTTAGTAAGTTTTATTATTGCTGAAAAATTGCTCATTACTAATGTTACAATTAATATATATTGTACATAATATGTAATTTGAGATATACTCTTGTTTTCTAGTCCATCACTTATGCTTTTTAGGATGCTATGTATTACAATAACTACAATAATACTTCCGTATTATTTTTAAAGTTTCCCCTATCTCTTTTCCAAATAAATTTAAAATTTTACTGAATATCGTTTTGTTATTTACATTTCCTCTTATTGCCTCATTCATTAAATCATTTACGTCTAATCCTGAAAAAACATCTTTTGTGTATTTATTTGCTTCACTTACAAAACCTTTAATATTTAAATTCTCTGATTGGCTTTGTAATATTTCTTCTTGAGATGCTACAACACACGGGCTTCTTATTATAAAAAATACTATGAATATAATAAAAGATAATTGTTATAGATTAATTAGACTAATGAATAATAT
>CAQOYX010000022.1:5057-19623 GCA_948852375.1 uncultured Clostridia bacterium | reverse complement strand
TCTTGTACAAACTCGCCGTAGCAATTAGCGACCAGAATGATAACGTTTTGATTTACTTCTCGAATAGCTTGTATTACTTTTTCTATTTTTTCAATTGTCAAACTCTTTCTTGTAGAATAGCCTCTTGACCTTTGAATTTCTACTAATTTAATATCTTGTTTTTTTAATACACTCATTTCTATCTTGTTTTTTAAGCTTCTAAAATTATCTCTTGCTAAGAATTGGTCCATTGTATATTTTTCAAATTTATTAAAAAAGCTTCCATTAAATAATGCTTTAATAGAAAATTCAGGAAATTGCTCAAATCTTCTTCTTTCTGATAATGATATCTGTGTATCTTCTTTTATTATGTTTAATAAAAATATTGATGTAATAACAAATAGGAAAGATATTGTAACTATTATATTTTTTATACTATCATTCATTGTACAACCTCCTAAAATCTAAAATACAAAAATGGATTATAAGAATTATCTACTAAATAAGCTGTAACTACTAAAAGTAGTATTACAATATATATAGGTTCTAAAATATTAATTACTTTATTTGCTTTTTCATTTTTCTTTAATCTTAATATTATATTTTTAATTAGTGGTGTAGCTCCAATAATTGAGGCTATCAATATCACAATATAACTTCTTAAATAGTATATTGTATATGTATTAATAAAGCTTTCTTTATTTGCTCCAAATAGACCAATAATATTTTTCCATGCTTCACTCATATTATAGGCATTAAATATAATAAAACTAATCATAACAATAAGTAATACATATATTCTTTTTAAAATATCTGGCAATTTTTCTAAGTATTTTCCTAAAAATACCTTTTCTATAATTAGAATAATACCAAACATAAGCCCCCATATTACAAAATTCCAGCTTGCTCCATGCCATATACCAGTAAGTAACCATACAATCAATATGTTTCTAATTTGTTTTTTTATTCCCTTTTTGTTTCCCCCAAGAGGAATATATACATAATCTTTAAACCAAGAACTTAACGATATATGCCATCTTCTCCAAAATTCTGTGATACTTTTTGATATATATGGATAATTAAAGTTTTCTAAAAAGTGAAAACCAAATATTCTCCCTAAACCTATTGCCATATCTGAGTATGCTGAAAAATCAAAATAAATCTGTAACATATAGCTAATAGCAAAAATCCAATAAAACAATATACTCTTTTCATCGTGACTCTGAAATTGATTGCATAATTCCCCTAATAAATTTGCAATTAATATTTTTTTTGCAAGTCCTATAGTAAATCTTCTTGTTCCATAAGAAAAGTTTTCAAAATTATGTTTCCTATTATCCAGTTCTTTTTCAATAGTTTCATATCGTACAATTGGACCTGCTATTAATTGTGGAAATAACGATACATAGGTTGCTAGCTTTAAAAAATTTTTTTGTACTTTTACATTCTCTTTATACACGTCTATAATGTAACTAAGTATTTGAAATGTATAAAATGATATACCAATTGGCAGTGCTATTCTTAAAAGTGATATGTTAGTTTGAAAAATACTATTTACATTTGATATAATAAAATCTGTGTATTTAAAGATGCACAATAGTAAAAGATGTATTCCTATAGTAATAACCAATAAACTTTTTTTCTTATATTTGTCAATTAAAATTGCACCTATATATGCTATTAATATTTCTAGCAACATTAAGAAAATGTATTTTGGTTCTCCATAGAAATAAAATAGCAGTGAAGAAATAAATAGGATAAAATTACGCATTTTTTTTGGAACAACAAAATACAAAACAATCACAGTTAGTAAAAAATAGTATAAAAAACTAATGCTTGTAAATAACATTTTTCCCTACTTTCTGATTATCAATAAAGCTTCCATGTTAATTCTGGAAGCCTTATCAAATCATTTTTATATTATTATTTAGCAAGATATATCTAGTATAACCTTAAAAATCTATTTCTCCAGATTTTTCTAATTCTTTACCTATATCATTTCCAACAAAACTTTTGAACTCATTATATATAGGTTTTGCCCATTCTTCGCTAGACATTACTAAAAATATAATGTTTTCATAATTTGTAATATATAATTTTTCTGCAGAAACACAAACCCATCTTCTCATATCAATATTGTCAAACATTTCTTGTTTCATTTGTTCTATATTTGCCTTTTCATTTACCTTAACAATTGCTAAAGAATATGCTTGAGCATTAATAAATGGCACAGATACAACCAATTCCTCTACATTCTCATTTGACTGTAGTCCTGTAAAAGTAGTAACTTGTGTTAAATCTGATTTATCAATTTTTGTTGTCTCTAATGCAGGTAAATTTACTTTTTCGCTAGAATAAATTGTCTCTAACATATGTTGCATTTCTTCAGCCGTTTGAAGTTTTAACTCCTTTGGTTCTCCTACATTTGATTTTGCCACCATAATACCTACTGCTATAATAGTTATAACTAGTACTATTAAAATAATAATTGTTGTTTTTTTCATCTCTCTTTCCTCCCATAATTTTTTTTTTTTGATACCATCATTGTATAACACTTTAGTAATAATTGTAAAGAGGGTAAATATATTATTTTAAATTCTATATATCAGTTGTTACAATTCCATAATGTTCAATTCTATAAAGTACCTAATTTAGCTCAATTAATTCCAAATCCTTAATACTCGGATCATATAGACTAGTGCCAGTATAGCTAAATCTAGAACCATGGCAAGGGCAGTCCCATGTTTTTTCTAAATTATTCCAACTAAGCTCACAACCTAAATGTGAACAAATAGGCTTAACACCAAAAAACTTACCTGATGCATCCCTATAAACTCCAATTTTTGCACCATTAACTTCAATAATCTTTCCTTCATCTCTACCAATATTATTTAAAGAATCAGAAGGAATTTTAAATTTATCAATTACCAAAGAAGTAGAAACTTGTTTTAACATATTTACAAACTCTGTACCATTTTTAACAGGCTTAAACCTAGTAGAAAGGAAAATATCTGAATAAGCATTTTTCTTTCCTAAAATCATATCTGATATGATATTACTAGCCACACAAGAAGTAGTCATTCCCCATTTTTTAAAACCGTGTTGCAACATAAAAATTAGGCATAGTAGTTGAAAATTCACCAATATATGGGATTTTGTCCAAAGAAACACAATCAGAAGTATTCCACTTAAAAATAACCTTAGCATCTGCATATAAAGTTTTTGCAATATTTTCTAAATTTGTATAACAATTAGATAAATCCATACTAGCACCAACTTTATGATTGGAGCCACCAATCAAAAGAATTTTTTTACCATTATAATTAGCAGTTCTAAAAGAAGTAGTAGGAGATTTTGTATTAATATACATACCACTAAAAAGAGGCGAATTTGTTTCTACTCCTAATATATAAGAAGCCTCCTGATACATTTTCAAAAAATAAAAACCAGGAACATTAATAATAGGATAATGAGTAGCAAGAACAACATATTTAGAAGTAACATGATGATTTTTTGTATAAGTAACATACATATCGTTAGACCTTTTTACATCATAAACCTTAGAATTTTCATAAATTTTGCCATTGTTATTTACAATAAAATTACATAAACCATACACATATTTTAAAACATTAAACTGAGCTTGACCGAGGAAATTTAATTCCTGCTAGAAAATTAAAAGGAACAGAGACTTTATCCACAAATTCAGCATTAAATCCCAAAGAATTTACGGCTAAAACTTCATGTTTAATTTTATCAACCTCATCAGGTAAATCAGTAAACACATAATTATCTTGGAATTCAAAGTCACAATCAATTTCAAGTTTATCAATAATCTGTTTTATATCAGAAATAGCCTGTTCATTAGCATCTAAATAACCTTTAGCAAAATTAGCAGAAAACGAATTAATAAGATAATCATAAAAAAGACCATGGCAAGAAGTAATCTTTCCGAGTAGTATTACCGAGTAGTATGATGAGCTAAAATATCTTTTTCTAAAATACAAACTTTTAAACCAGCCTTAGAAAGCATATAAGCAGTAGAAATGCCAGTAATCCCACCACCAATAATACAAACATCAACTGAAATATCGTCGTCTAAGTAACTATAACTATTATTTTCATTTTTAACAGAATCAATCCATAAAGAACCCATAAAAAATAACCTCCTTTATAAGTAGTATTACCAATAAAAGGGGATATAAAACATTAAAATTTATATAAAAATAATAATTGTAGAAGTAATACTTCTGTGTCTACCTAATTTTAGTATAAATTACTAAAAAATAACGAGAATGTGTATTTCAAACAATATTACTTACCAATGATAAGTTTCATTTTTAGAAATTTTAAAAGCTCTAAATAATTGTTCCAGCAAAAACACACGTATCAACTGATGAGGAAAAGTCATTTTAGAAAAGCAAAGTTTTTCATTTGAAACTTTAAGAACTTCTTTTGTAAGCCCCAAAGTACCACCAATAATAAAAGTAATAGAACTATTAAAATTAAGGCATATATCATCAATTTTCTTAGAAAAATCTACAGAAGAGAGTTCGTTTCCTGTTAAATCTAAGGAAATAACATAAGAATCTCTTTTAACATGTTCTAATATTTTGGTACATTCCCTATGTTTTATATCAGATATAATAGCATCATTAATTTTATTGGGAAGTTTTTCATCAGAAACTTCAATAATATTTAGGGTGCAATACTTAGATAATCTTTTAAGATATTCATTTATAGCACTTTTTAAATAATCTTCTTTAACCTTTCCAACACAAATAATATTAACTAAAAGCATGAAGACACCTCCGCATGATTATAACAAATCTTAGAGTTACCAATACAAAAAGCCTCACTTGGAGAATTTCTTTTTGCAACATTTATACAAACATCATCTTTAGAATAATTATAAACAGAAAGCTCAGAAAGAACAGTCTGTAATGCAAGTTCAGGAAAATTATTTTCCTTAGAAAGATGCCCCAAAAAAACACTATTCAAACCACAATTAATCAAATGAGCAATAGTTTTTCCAGCTAGATTGTTGGATAAATGCCCATTAGGTCCAGCAATTCTATTCTTTAAAATATAAGGATACTTAGAACACTTCAAAACTTCAGGTTCATAATTAGCCTCTAATAACAAAAAAGAAGACCCCTCTAAACATTCTATAATAGAATTTGTCATATGCCCCAAATCAGTTGCAATACTAAACTTTTCATTATCACAAAGAAAATTAAAACCACAAGGGTTTGCAGCATCATGAGGAATACTAAAAGGATGAATAACAAAATCTCCAATCTCAAAGTCTTCATCATTATTAAAATATTTAACATTACAAGCATCAATCTTATCAGATTGATTAGGCATAGCATCCCAAGTATGTCTATTCGCAAAAACTGGAATATTATATTTTTTAGAAATAGTACCAAGACTTTGCACATGATCTGAATGTTCATGAGTAACTAAAACAGCATCAATATCTTCTATATTAGAGCCAATTGAAGAAAGCCCATCCACAACCTTTTTTGCACTAACTCCAGCATCAATCAAAATCTTAGCATTATTGCTTTCTATAAATAAACTATTACCAGTACTACCACTGTATAAACTACAAAATTTTACCATAATTATTTTCTTCCTTTGCAATCTGCTTTCAAGAAGAAATATATTTAACTTTTCCCATTTCACCAACTCCAACTCTTACAGGTATTTTACTGCCTCCTAGCTGTTGGAGTTTCAACTCCGAAAATTTAACATATTTCTTACTTTGTGCTACTTTATACAATTAATAAATAAAATGTGCTAATCTTCACTATGTACACGTATAATATCTGCACCAATATTCCTAAATTTTTTCTCAATATTCTCATAACCCCTATCAATATGCTCAAGGTTATAAATTTCAGTAATTCCGTTTGCACAAACACCAGCAATAATAAGAGCAGCACCTGCACGTAAATCTGTTGCATAAACAGGAGCACCATATAACCTATCAACACCCTCAAAAATTGCAGTTTTACCTTGAGCCGTAATCTTTGCTCCCATTTTATTGAGTTCATCTGTATATTGAAATCTAGATTCCCAAATACTTTCATTAATAATACTAGTACCATCACAAATAGATAAAACAACACCCATTTGAGGTTGTAAATCAGTAGGAAAACCTGGATATGGAGAAGTTTTTATATTAGCTTTACTAGTCCTATTATTACACCAAACATGAATAGTATCACCATTAATTTCAGAAACATTAGCTCCCATTTCAATAACCTTAGCAGTAATACATTCCAAATGTTTAGTAATACAATTTTTAATGACTAAATCACCGATGAGAGGCAACTGAAGCAAGCATAAACGTACCAGCCTCAACTTGATCTGGAACAACAGAATAAGTAACATTACCGACAAAGTTTTTCAACACCATTAATCTTAATAACATCAGTACCAGCACCACGTACATCAGCACCCATAGTGTTTAAGAAATTTGCAACATCAACCACATGAGGTTCCTTTGCAGCATTATCAATAATAGTAGTACCATTTGCAAGAACACTTGCAATCATAACATTAATAGTAGCCCCAACAGAAACCATATCCATATAAATAGAAGCACCAGTTAAGCTATCAGCATAAGCACTAATATTACCTTGTCCAACCTCTACATTTGCACCAAGAGCTTCAAAACCCTTAATATGTTGATCAATAGGTCTTGCACCAAGTTTACACCCGTCCTGGCATACCAACCATAACATTCTTACATCTACCAAGTAAAGCACCAATCAAATAATAAGAAGCCCTAAACTTTCTTGTAAGTTCCAAAGGAGCATTAGTACAAGCAAGATTCCTAGAATCAATAGTAATACAATTAGGAGTAACCCAAGTAATTTTGGCCCCCAAGGACTCTATAATATCACAAAGAAATTTAACATCACTAATATTAGGTAAGTTTTCAATAGTACACACACCATCTAAAAGAAGACTAGCAGGCAGAATTGCAACAGCAGCATTCTTAGCACCACTAATAGAAACTTCACCCTTTAAAGGAGTTCCTCCCCTAATAACCAATTTATCCAAATCAAATCCTCCGTATAAAATAATTTTTACATAACAAAAAAGAGTATTAACATACTCTACTTGTACAAAATATACCATAAAAAATATATATTTACAACAGTTTTTGATAAATTGTTTAATAGAAAATAAAAGAGCGTTATTCAGTAATCTTACCGATAACGCTTGTACATTATTAATTTTTTGCAGTAATAATTCTTGCATTTTGGAAAAATTCTATAAGTTTAAACTTAAAACTTATTTCAGAATTATCTTCGTTATTAGAAATTAAACTAAATTCTTCATCTGATAAATCTTTTTTTATAGCTTCTTTAGAATCATCTGGAACTATACCAGAAGAAACATCTACAAAACATAGGGGAGGAAACATTACGCACCACCAGTTTTGTCCACTTGCATTACCTATTTTAATACGAAGTGCATCATAAAATCCACTTGGAAGCGATATATCTCCATATGATTTAGTAGGAAAAGAAAAATTTCCGAATTTCAACACTTAGATCATAATCCAAACCATATTCATGTATAGTATCTAAAGCAATTTCTTTGAAATCGCTAATATGTTCATTTGCAATACTAATTGCTTCCGCTTTAGACGTAGCATTCTTACAAACTTTATTCATATAATTTAAAACATTATCGCGAACAACATATTTCAAATCTTGATCTTCTTTAGAATCGCTATTTGCAATAACATGAAGCCTAAAAACACTATTTTGTATATCAGTTGATACAGCATCAACATAAGAAAAAGCACAAACCAATATATACAAAAATAGTAAAAACAAAATCAAAATGGAATATTTTACTTTCTTACTACATATAATATTTAACAAAATACTCAAAAATTAAAACCTCCAATCAAAAAAATACTAAAATGTAAAAATATCTCTTTAAAAAAAGTATTAACCAAAATAAAAAAAATATACATGTATTACAAAAAAATCCAACACAAATGTCGAAAAGTTTTTTGTATTTATTTTGAAATAATATTGACATATTTTTGTAACAATGGTAAAATTTACCAATAGAAAAACGAATGAAAAAGGTGGGGAATAACATGAAAGAAAGTAATATAATAAAAGTATGCAGTTTTTGTATAAATGATTGGCATTTAGCAACAATGCTACTACCACATATAAACAAAGCGATAAATAAAAATGAAAATATACAAACGATATTTGAAAAAAGTCTAAAAAATAATATAGAAGAACTAATATCAAAAATGAATTTAAAAACAGAAACTCGGGAATAAAATATTACAAATAGATTGGAATGAAAATAAAATTTGTAAATACAGTGAAATAGAAAGAAAAATAAAAGAAGAAGTTAAAAATGGACAAGCATTAAACATCATAATAAGTGGAACAGGTGATTATATAAAAATAGCAAATAAAAACATAGAAAAAGCAGTAAAAGATATAACAAGAGAACAAATAACAATAATAAACTGTTATGAAAATGTAAAATACGAAGAAATGAAAGGTATATTAGATAAACACGATTACGTATTAAATACTTCTGGAATAAAAGAAATAGATGAAGTATTTGTAGAATATAAAAAGGAAAAAGTTTTATAAAAATTTTTATTAAAATGCACAGTCCGTAAACATATTTTTACTATTTTTAAGCATATATTTTAAATATTGTAGATAATATTATAAATAAAGTTATAAATCAAAGAAACAAGCTGTATTGACTTATTTTAAAATATAGTATAATATATAAACATTAATAACAAAATAAAAAATGAATAATATTAAAAAATGGAAATAATACATTTGGATTTACTTACTAAAGGAAAGGAATGTTTGGAAAATGGATGAAAAATATGAAAAAGTAAAAGGACTATTAAAAAAATATAATCAAGAACAATTATTAACTTGCTATGACAAATTAATAGAAGCAAAAAGAGAAGAATTATTAGATGAAATATTAAAGATAGATTTTGAACAAATGGAAAACTTATATGAAGAGACAAAACATGAAAAAGACTTTAAAAAATGTGATATTAAACCATTAGCATATATAGATAAGCAAAAATTAGAAAAAAACGAAAAAGAAGAATATGAGAAAAAAGGGATACAAGTAATAAAAAAAGGAAAATATGCAGTAGTAACAATGGCAGGAGGACAAGGAACAAGGCTTGGACATGATGGTCCAAAAGGAACATTTGAATTAGATGTAGAACCAAAACGACCACTATTTACATTACTTGCAGAGGCAATAAAAGAACAAATGGAAAAATACAATGCAGTAATACCTTGGTATATAATGACAAGTAAAGAAAACAACGAACAAACAAAAGCATTTTTCAAAAGACATAATTACTTTGGAATGAAAGAAAAAAATATAAAATTCTTTATACAAAACGAATTACCAATGGTAGATACAAATGGAAAAATACTAGTAGATGATAAAGGAATGGTAAAACAAGCAGCAGATGGTCATGGTGGAATATTCGAGGCAATGAGTAAAGATGGAATAATAAAAGACATGGAGAAAAGAAAAATAGAGTGGATATTTATTGCAGGAGTAGACAATGTACTTGCAAAAATGGTAGATCCACTTCTTACAGGAATTGCAATAGAAAAAAAATGCTTAGCAGCAGGAAAGTCAGTTGTAAAAAATAATCCAAAAGAAAAAGTTGGGGTATTTTGCAAAAAAGATGAAAAACCAAGTGTAATAGAATACACAGAAATAACAAATGAAATGGCAGAAGCTGTAGATGAAAAAGGTGAATTATTATATGGAGAATCACACATATTATGTAATCTATTTAATATAAAAGCACTAGAAGAAATATCAAAAAATAAATTACCATATCATAGTGCATTTAAAAAAGCAAAATACATAGATGATCATGGAGTAATAG
Organism: uncultured Clostridia bacterium; assembly: GCA_948852375.1. The sequence goes on along the minus strand of CAQOYX010000022.1, from coordinate 9,695 downwards.
TAGTACCACAAGAGCCAAATGCATACAAATTTGAAGCATTCATATTCGATGCATTTGAAAGACTAAATGACATGGCAATTATTAGAGTAAAAAGAGAAGAAGAATTTGCACCAGTAAAAAATGCAGAGGGAGTAGACAGCCCAGAAACAGCAAGAAAATTGTATTTAGACTATACAAAAAATAAAAAATAGGTATAAAAGCGAAATGTGAAACAAATTTAGACTTAAAGTTTCACATTTTATTTTTATAATCATATAAGTAAAAACTTACTTATATGATTATTATGTTTTCTACAAGGCAATTTCGTAAAATATTACAAAATCGTAATATTTCATGAAATTTCCCTGTGTTTTCTATAAAAAAAATTGACAGATAACTTCTTTAGATATAGAATAAATATAAATAAAAGAATAAAGAAATTCAAAATAAAGAAAGGAATGGATTTTTTATGGAAGAATACTTAAAAAAATATGATGAGTGGTGTAACAATTCAAATTTTGATGAAGAAACAAAAAAAGAACTGAAAGAAATAGAAAATAACAAAGAAGAAATAAAAGACAGATTTTACAAGGACTTAGAATTTGGAACAGCAGGGTTAAGAGGAATAATAGGTATAGGAACAAATAGAATGAACAAATACACAGTAGGAAAAGCAACTCAGCGGACTTGCAAATTACATTACAAAAAAAGGAGTAAAAGAAAAAGGAGTAGTAATCAGTTATGATTCAAGAAATATGTCAAAAGAATTTAGTGAGCAAACAGCTTTAATACTAAATGCAAATGGCATAAAAACATATGTATTTAAAGAACTAAGACCAGTACCAGAATTATCATTTGCAATAAGAAAACTTGGATGTGTGGTAGGAATAATGATTACAGCAAGCCATAACCCACCAAAATATAATGGATATAAAGTATATTGGGAAGATGGAGCACAAATTGTGCCACCAATAGATATTGGAATAATAAATGAAGTAAATGCAATAACAGATTATGCAAAAATAAGAACAATATCAAAACAAGAAGCAATAAAATCAGATTTATATAAAGAAATACTAGAAGAAATAGACAAAGATTACATAGAAGAACTAGCAAAATTATCACTAAACAAAGAATTAGTTAAAAAAGCACAAAAGGACTTAAAAATAGTATATACGCCATTACATGGAACAGGGGCAAAACCAGTAAAAAAGATATTAGAAAAATTAGGATTTGAAAACTTATACATAGTACCACAACAAGAATTACCAGACGGAAACTTTCCAACAGTAGAATATCCAAACCCAGAAGACGAAAAAGCTTTTAAACTAGCACTAGAATTAGCAAAAAAAATAGATGCAGACATAGTAACAGCAACAGACCCAGATGCAGATAGATTAGGAGTATATGCAAAAGATACAAAAACAGGAGTTTATAAATCATTTACAGGAAACATGTCAGCAATGTTAATAGCAGAATATTTATTAAGTATGCAAAAAGAAAGAGGAATAATACCAAAAAATGGAGTATTAATCAAAACAATAGTATCGACAAATTTAGCAGATAAAATAGCAAAAGAATATAACTTAGAATTAGTAGAAGTATTAACAGGATTTAAATACATAGGAGAAAAAATACAAAAAATGGAAGAAAACAAAGATAAAGAATATGTATTTGGATTTGAAGAAAGCTATGGTTGCTTAGTACGGAACACATGCAAGGGATAAAGACGCAATAGTAGCAGTAATGATGTTATGTGAGGCTGCAACTTATTATAAATCAAAAGGATTAACACTATGCGATCAAATGGAAAACATATATAAAAAATATGGATATTATAAAGAAGGATTAGTTTCAATTACAATGGAAGGTTCAGATGGAGCAGAAAAAATAAAGGAATTAATGGAAAACTTAAGAAAAAATGTAGTAAAAGAATTTGGTAGTTATAAGGTAATTAAAGAAAAGGACTATAAAACAAGTGTATCAAAAGATATATCTTCAAAAGTAGAAGAACAAATAAACTTACCAAAATCAAATGTGCTATATTATGAACTAGAAAATGATGCATGGTGTTGCATGCGCCCTTCAGGAACAGAACCAAAAATCAAATTTTACATGGGAATAAAAGGAACAAGCCAAGAAGATGCTACACTAAAACTAGAAAACTTAAAAAAAGCAGTATTAGAAAAAGTGCAATAATTAATTATTAAAAAAAGCAGAAATTACTCTGCTTTTTTTTTAGTTTTTCTAAGTCACTATACGTAAATCCAAGTGACTTAATACGTCTTTGTATTGTTGCAACACTCATACAAAATTCATCTGCTGCTTCTTTTTCGGTATGATCAGCAATAATATATTTTATTATTGCCATTGCTTCATTGCTGCGATTTTTTCTCATATTATATTCCTCTAACATAACTTTATTGTTTTTAGGTTACAATACAAGTTTATCACATTATGTAAAACAATTCAACATAAAAATGCTATTTATCAAATTTTTCCCAACCTTTTATATTGCTTCTTTTAATAGCACCATATAAATTAGCTCTAATATGTGGAATATCAATTTGTAAATTGCTAATCATTTTCTTTATATCCTCTCTTTTAGAAACCCCATCCATAGGGCAAGATTTATTCATCACTTCAATATTATTTTTTCTAATAAATTTACGAATATCCTTTTCAGGAGCATAAATAAGAGGTCTAATAACAGTCATTCCGAGAACGATCCATATAACTTACAGGTGCAAAGCAAGAAATACTACCAGTATAAAATAAATTAAGTAAAAATGTTTCTAAAACATCATCTTCATTATGCCCAAGAGCAAGTTTATTACAATTTTCACGAATAGCGGTACTAGTTAAAATTCCACGTCTTAAATTAGCACATAAAGAACAAGGATTTTTTTCATTCCTTATATCAAAAACAATCTCCTTAATATGTCCTTCTTCTTCAAAAAAGGGAACATCAATATTGCTACAAGTTTCCCTTAAAAAATTGCTATCAAAAAATTCGAAACCAGGGTTAACACTAATAGCAATAATAGAAAACTTTTTAGGATAAAAACGTTGTAATGCTTTAAAACTCATAAGCATAGTAATAGAATCCTTACCGTCCGAGATAAACAAACAGCAATTTTATCTCCATCACAAATCATATCATAATCCTCAATAGCCTTTCTCATATAACTCAAAATCTTCTGCATAACAAACTCAAATCCTTTCATAACTTGTATAACTATAATAAAGTAAAATTATATTAAATATAATTATACTAGCCTATGTTATAAAATTCAACAAAATTCAATAAAAACACTGGGTAAGAAAATTATTGCAAAGGTATTGATAAATCTTTCGAAATATTATAAAATATCAATTGAACATGTGCTTATAGCTAAACAGGATAGAGCAGTCGCCTCCTAAGCGACCGATGGTGGTTCGAGTCCGCCTAAGCACACCAAATTTTAATACACTTTGTGCGAGTTAAGATAGCAAAAAAATGGTGGGTAGTATGGAAGAAAAATTCATGAAAGAAGCGTTAAAAGAAGCTAAAAAAGCATATGATAAATTAGAAGTGCCAGTAGGAGTTGTTATAGTAAAAGACGGAAAAATAATTTCAAGAGCACACAATGTAAAAGAAGAAAAAAAGGATCGGAACAAAACATGCAGAAATAATAGCAATACGGAAAGGCAAGTAAAAAATTACAAAACTGGAGACTTATAGACTGTGAAATGTATGTTACATTAGAGCCATGTTCAATGTGTGCAGGAGCATTAATTCGGATCAAGAATAAAAAAAGTACATATAGGAACAATGGATTTAAAAACAGGAGCATGTGGTTCTGTTTTAAATTTATTAGAAGATTATACATTTAATCATAAAGTAGAAGTACAAACTGGGATATTGCAAAAAGAGTGTGAATTGTTGCTTAAAGAATTCTTTAGGGAATTAAGGAAAATGAAAAAAAGTGATAGGTAAACGATAAATAGTAAAGAATTAATCAATTATGTGAGGAAGCTAATGTATGGAGGGGTGTCTGAGTGGTTTAAGGTGTATGTCCCGAAAACATATGTAGGATAATTTTCTACCGTGGGTTCGAATCCCACCCTCTCCGCCAAAAAGGCAATGTGCTATGCTGTTAAGGTGTAACAATTAGTATGTAAAGGCGATTTTACTGGCTGTAGTTTAATAACGAAATTTCTTAAATAAATATTTATTAAAAGAGGAGAGAAGCTATGGAAAAACTCAATTTTATTAAAAAGCATATAATAATATTTGTAATAGTACTCATAGCCATTATCGTAATAAGTATAGTAGTAAAATATAATGTTGAAGGAGAAACTAATATGCCATTTCAATTATCAAAAATAATGGTAATTAGCACATTAGGGGGAAATCAAAAAGAAAATTCGGAAAGCCAATGGGATTTAAATCTTATACAAATAAATGATGTTTATATTGATATTATAAAAAATAAAAATTATATAGATAAAGAAATAATAGATAAAGTAATTATAAATAACTTTAGCATTATAAATGCACCACCAAAAGGGGAACTAAAAATATATAGACCCAATAATCAAAATAGCATATTTAATAACAAAGAAGAATATAAAATAGAAAACGAATTAATATATATAGGAAGCGAAACATCAAAC
>CAQOYX010000022.1:0-5047 GCA_948852375.1 uncultured Clostridia bacterium | reverse complement strand
TGGGCTTCCAAAGTTTATGAAAAAATAGGCAAACAATCCAACAAGCGCTATTGCCTGTTGCACCATATAAATAATAATATAGGAAACTATACATCAAATGAAGACATAGAAATTAGGCATGATGGTACATTGCTTAAAAAAGCAGGAATAACAAATGAAGAAATAAAATTCAAAATATCATTTGATATATCAATTGAATTAAAATCAGAGAAAAAATATAAGGCAAATGTAATGTTAGAAATGCCAAAAGAAAATTTAATACGGAGAAGGGACAACAAATTATCAAATAAACAGTGATGACATTGTATTTAAAAGATATTAACTAAAAACTAAAAAATATATTGCTAAAATATATTTTTCAGTATATAATAACAATTGTGATTTTTAAGTACTCTTACATTTGTATGGAAAACATTCACCAATAAAAAGCTATGAACCTTGTCAGGTCGGGAACGAAGCAGCAATAAATAGTGTATTTATGTGGAAAGTGTTTTCCATAGAGATGTAAGAGTTAATAATATATAGATAGAAGGTGATAACAAATGGAATATACAGCATTATATAGAAAATATAGACCTATAACATTTAGCCAAATGGTAGGACAATCACATATAACAAAAACACTAAAAAATCAAATAATATCAAATAGAATTGGGCATGCTTACCTATTTAATGGTGGACGTGGAACAGGCAAGACTTCTAGTGCAAAAATATTTGCAAGAGCAATAAATTGCCTAAACCCAAAAGATGGAGAACCTTGTAATGAATGTGAAATATGCAAAGCAATACTTGCAGGCTCATTAACAGATGTAGTAGAAATGGATGCAGCATCCAACAACAGTGTAGAAGATATACGTAGCATACGAGAAGAAGTAAATTTTTTACCAACACTTGCAAAATATAGAGTATACATAATAGATGAGGTACACATGTTATCAACTGGAGCTTTCAATGCATTACTAAAAACGCTAGAAGAACCACCTGCTCATGTAAAATTCATACTTGCAACAACAGAACCACAAAAACTTCCTGCAACAATATTATCAAGATGCCAAAGGTTTGATTTCAAAAGAATATCGAATGGAGATATAATAAAAAGGTTAGAAATAGTATGTAAAGAAGCGGAGATAGAAATAACAGGTGAAGCACTAAAAATAATTGCAGAATTATCAGATGGGGCAATGAGAGATGCATTAAGCATACTAGAAAGATGCGTACAAGAAGATACAGGAAAAATAGATGAAGACAAAGTAAAAGAATTAGTAGGAATACCAAAAATAACATTTGTAAACAAAATTGTAAAAAATATAATAAATAATAATGCACAAGAGGCAATAAGTAGCTTAAATGAAGTATTACAAGACGGAAAAGACTTAAATAATCTTCTATGGGAAATAATAAAATATGTAAAAGATATACTAATATATAGAACAAGTAAAGAATTATCATTATATAGTGAAGAAGAAAAAAAGCAAATAGAAGAGTTAGCAAATAATACATCAAAAGAAAGACTAATAGGAATAATATACTCATTATCAGAAACAGAAAACAACATAAAATGGTCAAACCAAAAAGAGATTATGTTACAAGCAGGAATAATAAAGCTATGTACTACAACACAAAATGATGGAATAGAAGAACTAAGAAAAAAAGTAGAAGAACTAGAACAAAAAATAAAAAATGGAAATATACAAATAATACAGGCACAAAAGCAAGGAAGTATGCCATATAGTAAAATGTCATATGGAGAAAATAATATAAACAACACAAAGGAGAAAACAAGCTATAACCAGTTAAAGGATCAAGCATACAATCAAATAAATGGGCAAGAAAATAGCAACCCATCAAGCAAAATACCACAAAGTAAAAGCCAAAATCAAAAGGGAAACATACAAAACCTAACAAGCGAAGAATACTGGAAAAATGTATTAGACATATTAAAAACAAGCGGAAAAATGGTATTATATTCAAACCTAATAAATACAAAAGCAAAACAAAAAGACGACCTAACCCTAGAAGTAATATTTCCAAATGGGCTAACAGCATTTGGAAAATCAATGTTAGAAAAACCAGAAAACATAAATGAATTAACAAAATTAGTAGCAATTCAGTGTGGGAAAGAAATGAGGATAAAATACATAGATGCAAAAGAATATATACCAAAAGAAGAAAATATAGAAGAAAAAATAAAAAAATTAGATGTACCAATTGATATAATAGAAGATTAACAATAGTATAATATGTAAAATTATAATAAAACATTAAAAAGGCAAAAATAAGCAATAGCCTAAACAAAATGAAAAAATATAAAAATATAGATAGGAGGAAAAGACAATGGCAAAAAGAGGAGGATTCCCAGGAATGGGAGGAGGATTCGGAGGAATGAATCTAAATAATTTAATGAAAGAAGCAAAAAAAATGCAAGCAGAGATTGAAAAATCTGGGGAAGAATTAGCACAAAAAGAATTTGAAGCCACAGCTGGAGGAGGAGCAATAGAAGTAAAAGTATTAGGAACCAAAGAACTAAAAGAAATAAAAATAAAAAAAGAAGTAGTAGATCCTGAAGATGTAGAAATGCTACAAGACCTTATATTAACATGTGTTAATGAAGCATTAAGAAAAGTAGACCAAGCCCAAGCAACATCAATGGGAAAATATAACATACCAGGATTAATGTAATGTGAAAAAAGTGGCGAAAACATTAAATATATTTTTATTTATGCTAATATTACTAATAGAAGGAAGAACAAAATGATTTAGATATGTAAAAATAGTATGTATGAGTTAATGTAACATAAAAGTAATAAAAATGTAAAGAAAAGGAAAGAAAAGCTAAAAGAGACTGTTTTCCCTAAAAAGAGAAAGTTAGTAAAGTTAAGAAATAAAAACTTTACTAACTTTTTTAGTATTGACAAAAAATGGTGGAATATGAAATATTATATAGAGAACAATATATGGAATATGGAAAAATAAGTTCGACAGATTTAGCTAAAATGAAAAAAGGTATAGTAAAATTAGAAACATTATAAATAATTTATAATATTTCGGTAAAAATATAAGAACAAAATATAACAAATGTTAAAAATATTTCGACAAAATATTAAAAATATATTGTCAAGAAATATATTTTATGATATGTTTATGGAAGGAGGGATAATCAAATGAAAAAACTATTAACTTATTCAATTGTACTTATCATATTACTATTATCAACTACAGTGTTAGCAGCAGAAAATGCAAGCATAGGAATAGAATTAACTACAGCATCAACATCAGTAAATCCAGGAGATGAAATAACTCTAACACTAAAAGTAAAAAACTTTCAAAACATAACAGAAGGCATATATTCATTTGTAGGAACAATAGAATATGATAAAGAAATCTTTGAACCACTAACAAAAGATAGTGTAAAAGGTTTAGGAACATGGTCAAGCATACCTACATTTAATCCAAGCAATGGATTAATAACAGCAGATAGTGGAAGAGGAGTAAAAGAAGAAAGTGGAGTATTTACTGTTACATTAAAAGTAAAACAAACAGCTGAAGTTGGAAAAACTGCAAAAGTAGTAGTAAAAGATTTTGAAGCATCAGAGGGAGAATACGACATACTAGCAAAACCAAATGCAGAGTTAACTATTAATGTTGTAGCAAAGAATAATGATAATACTGGTGATAACAACACTGGAGATGAAAATAATGATGATAACAACAATGATAATAACAACGACAATAATAACAGCAATAATGATAACAACAATAATAGCAACAATAACAACAATGGTCAAAATAGTAACAATGATAACAGTAACAATAAAGACAACAATGATAACAAAGCACCAGGAAAAATACCACAAGCTGGAGAAAAAAGTTTTATAGTTATAGCTTTAGTAGGAGCAACAGTTGCAATTGGTGCAATATCTTATGTAAGTTATAAAAAATACAAAAATATTTAAATAATTAGAAGTTCAGAATTATAGGATAATTCTGAACTTTTATAAAAGGAGAAAGCAATGTCATATTATTCACCATCAATTGAAAAACTAGTAGAAAGTTTTGAAAAATTACCAAGTATTGGTCACAAAACAGCAGTAAGACTAGCATTTCACATATTAGATCAAACAGAAGAAGAAACAAATGAATTCATACGGCTCAATCCAAAAAGCAAAACAAAACCTAAAATACTGTTCAAAATGTTATAACATTTCAGATACAGACCCATGTACAATATGTGGGGATCCAAAACGAGATGAAAGCATTATATGTGTAGTAGAAGATGTAAAAGACATAATAGCAATGGAAAAAACACATGAATTTAAAGGCGTATACCATGTACTACATGGTTCTATATCACCAATGAATGGAATAGGACCAGATGACATAAAGCTAAAAGAATTAATCTCAAGGTTAAACCAAGAAATAACAAAAGAAATAATACTAGCAACAAACCCAAGGGTAGAAGGAGAAGCAACAGCAATGTACATATCAAAATTAGTAAAACCACTAGGGATAAAAGTAACAAGAATAGCACATGGAATACCAGTAGGAGGAGACTTAGAATATACAGATGAAGTAACACTAACAAAAGCATTAGAGGGAAGAAGGGAACTGTAAAAATTAATAATACAATATTTTTATAGTATCCAAAAGCAATAAAAATAATAAACATGAAAAAATCACAAAATTAGAAACAGAAAATTTTAAAATTTTCAAGTAGAAGAAATAAGTGACAAATTATCACCTAAAGCACAAAAAAAGTTAGCTAAAGTACTAATCTCATTTCCGAGTTAAACCATGACTAATATAAATAGCAAGAAGACTTGCCATAAAAGTTAATTCGCAACCATTTAAACTACATAAATCATTAATCAAAGAAAGTCACCTCAATGATAATATATGAGGAAAGTTTCTTTTTTGATAGTAATTAATTATAAATTATATTATAATTAATTACTGTCAAAAACAAACATAACAATTTACTAAAAGTTAATATTAATGATTGACAAATATACAAATATATAATATAATTATTAACATAAAATTACAATAT
>CAQOYX010000021.1 GCA_948852375.1 uncultured Clostridia bacterium | reverse complement strand
TATTTAAAATATATCTTTTACACATTTACTTTTTCCTCTTCTTTACTTTTTTCTTCTTTTTTTACCTTTAATGATACCTCTTCTTTTTCTTCTGGCAAGCATAAATTAATTAATATTCCAACAATTGCAGAAAGGCTCATTCCTGAAATTGTAACAGATATATCTCCACTTACAATAGAAATTGTTGCTCCTCCAAGTCCAAGCACAAGCATAATAGATGCCACAATTACATTTTTAGTCTTTCCAAAATCAACTTGATTTTGGATTAATACTTTTAGTCCATTAACAGCTATAAACCCATAAAGAAGTAGGCTTACTCCTCCTAAAACAGCATTAGGTATTGTTGAAACTAATGCTGTGAATTTTCCTAAAAACCCTAAACAAATTGCAAATATTGCGGCAAGTCCAATTACCCAAACAGATGCTATTTTAGTCATTCCCACAACAGATGTGTTTTCTCCATAAGTAGTATTTGCAGGCCCCCCAAGTAATCCTGCAACAAATGTTGCAATACCATCTCCTAATAATGTTTTATCTAAACCTGGTTCTTTTAATAAATCTTTTCCAATAATATTGCTAAGTGATGTATGGTCTCCTATATGTTCTGCCATAGTTACTAATGCAATTGGTGCAATTGTAAGTATACTTGCAAAATTTGGTGTATAGCTTAAAAATGGTATGGCAAATTGTGGCATACTAAAAAATGTAGCTTCTAATATTGGTGTAAAATCAACTAACCCTAAACATACTGATAAAATATATCCTGTTACAATTCCTACTAAGAAAGGAATAATTTTTAAAAAGCCTTTTCCTCTTACAGCTACAATTGCTGTTATTAAAAATGTAACAACTGCAACTAGTACAGATTTCCATTCAATACTCTCAGTTCCAGATACAAGTCCAATTTGTGAAATTGCAGATGGTGCAAGTCCTAAACCAATAATCATAATCATTGGACCTATAACTACTGGTGGCAATAATTTATCAAGCCAATTCTTTCCTACAAATTTTATAATGGTTGCAAATACTATATAAATAAGTCCTACTACCATAACACCTGTCATAGCTCCACTTAGTCCTCCTTTTACATACGCTGCTACCAGTGGTGCTATAAATGCAAAAGAACTTCCTAAATATACTGGTGATTTTCCTTTTGTACATAAAATATAAATTAATGTTCCTATTCCTGATGTTACTAATGCTACTGGTATTGTAAGCACTGTTTCTCCCGCACTAGAGTTTACTAAAATTGGTACTAAAATAGTTGCACCAAACATAGCAAATACATGTTGAAATGCTAAAATAATCCATTTAGCAATTTGCGGTTTTTCATTTACGTCTAAAATCATTTTACTTTTTTCCATATTTTCCTCCTCATATTTTCTTTTTAGGATGTTTTTACATACAAAAAATCACTAAAAGTATATTTTAGTGATTTAATAACATATATAGAAAAATAATTGTAGTAAACACAAAAACTAGCAAATCTGCTTTGCCACTTATTATTGTAATATTTTTTGATTTTTCTACAAATTTTTTCATTTCTTACACCCTAAAAAATATTACTACATTTTTTTACAAAATGCAAGTATTTTTTTATTTTTTCCAGGGAAATTTCATGAAATATTACGATTTTGTAATATTTCATGAATTTCCTTGTATTTTTTCACGTTTTGATCAATATTTTAATGATTATTCTATATTATATTTTTCTCTTTTTTCATACTTTGTATGCAATAATTCATGTGCTATATGGCTTCCAGGCTTTTCTAAAAATTCTTCATATATCTTTTTAATAACTGGGTTTTCATGTGATTTACGAATTACACTTAATTCATCTATTGTATACAAGCTTTGTGCACGTTTGGCTCTTACATCTATCTCACTTCTTATTTTAGAACTTTTAATAGGTTGACCTCCACCCATTACGCATCCTCCTGGGCATGCCATTATTTCTACAAATTTATAATCTACTTTTCCTTTCTTTATTTCTTCTAAAATTTCTTGTGCATTGCTAAGTCCACTTACTACTACTACATTTATATTGTTTCCTGCAATATTTACTGTTCCTTTTTTTATTCCATCTCCTCCACGAACTATCTCAAAATCTATTTTTTCTAATGGTTTGCCTGTTAGTGTTTCTTTCGCTGTTCTTAGTGCTGCTTCCATAACTCCACCTGTTGTTCCAAAAATTGCTGCAGCTCCCGTTGCTTCTCCCATTGGAGCATCAAAAGATGTATCTTCTAATTTTGTAAATTCAATATTTGCTTGTTTTATCATTCTAGCCAATTCCCTTGTTGTTAATACTGCATCTACATCATACATTCCATTATTTTTCATTTCGTTTCTTTGTCTTTCAAATTTTTTAGCAATACATGGCATAACAGATACAACATAAATTTTTTCAGGGTCAATTTTTTCTTTCTGGGCATAATATGTTTTTAGTAATGCTCCGAACATTTGATGAGGAGATTTACATGTTGATAGATGGGGTAATAGTTCTGGATAGTTCATTTCAATGTATTTTACCCATCCTGGACTACAAGATGTTATCATAGGAAGTACTCCTTTTGTTTGTACCCTTTCTATAAATTCATTTGCTTCTTCCATTATGGTAAAATCTGCACCTGTATTTGTATCAAATACTTTATCAAATCCTAAGCGTTTTAATGCTGTAACCATTTTTCCTGTTACATTTGTTCCTATATCCATTCCAAATTCTTCCCCTAATGCAACTCTTACAGCTGGTGCTGTTTGTACTATTACATATGAATCTTTATCTTTTAATTTCATCCAAACTTCATTAATACTTTCTTTTTCATGAAGAGCACCTGTTGGGCAAGCCTCTATACATTGACCACAGAATGTACAGTTTACATCATTTAGACTCTTATCTCCTACTGTAGAAATACATGATTTAAAGCCACGATTAATACAGTCAATTGCACCAACCTTTTGTATATTTTTACATGCTGCAATACATCTTCTACATAGAATACATTTGTTAAAATCTCTTACTATTGATGGAGATATATCATCTATTTTATGTTCTGTTCTTTCCCCTTCAAATTCAATATTCTGAATATTAAATTTTGTACATAGTTCTTGTAGTTCGCAATTTCCGTGACCTAGTACAGGTTAAGCAGTCTTTTGAATGGTTTGAGACAATTAAATCTAAAATTACATGTCTTGCTTCTAATACATTTGGAGTATTGGTATTAACTACCATTCCTTCTTCAACAGTTTGAATACAAGATGTAGCAAAACCTCGTCTTCCTTCAACTTCTATAATACACATTCTACAATCTCCAACTTCATTTATATCCTTTAAAAAGCATAAAGTTGGAATGTCTATTCCGTGCGTTTCTTGCTGCTTCAAGTATGGTAGTTCCTTTTTTTGCTTGTATTTGTATACCATCTATGGTTAAGTTTATTAATTCTTCCATGTTTATACCTCCTATTTATTTTAGTAGTTTGCAGTCCGCTTTTATGAAGTAACATATTTGATTTTCTGCACTTCTCCTCCAAAGCATGCGAATCTTCCTATGTGAGATTCAAACTGTCGATCTCTATTTCGAAAATGAAATATATTACTTCCTTCATACTGGTTACTGCTATATTTAAAATCATGTTGTCTATTAGTTTCCAATTGCTTTAAATGGGCAACTAGTTAAACATGTGCCACATTTTATGCATTTGTTTTGATCTATTTTTCTTATTTCTCTTTCTTCTCCTTGTATTGCATTTACTGGACAATTTTTTTGGCATAATCCACATCCTTTGCATTTTTCAGGATTTATCATAATCTTTGCCATTTTTTTGCACTCTAATGCTCTACAGTTTTTATCTATAACATGTTCTTTATATTCATCTTTAAAATATTTTAATGTGCTAAGTACTGGGTTTGGTGCACTTTGTCCTAGTCCACAAACACTTGCATTTCTTATATTTAGTGCTAGTTTTTCTAGTTTGTATATGTCAAGTTCTGTTCCTTCTCCATTACATATTTTTTCTAATATTTCAAGCATTCTTTTTGTTCCAATTCTACAAGGTGTACATTTTCCACAGGATTCATCTACTGTAAATTCTAAATAAAATTTTGCAAGACTTACCATACATTTTGTATCGTCCATTACAATAAGTCCACCGTGATCCCATCATAGAACCTATTTCTTTTAATGATTCGTAATCTATTGGTGTATCTAAGTGTTCTTTTGGTATACAGCCTCCTGATGGTCCTCCAGTTTGAGCTGCTTTAAAATCTCTTTTATTTGGAATTCCTCCACCAATATCATAAATAATTTCACGAAGTGTTGTTCCCATTGGTACTTCTACAAGCCCAACATTGTTTACGTTTCCTCCTAACGCAAATACTTTTGTTCCTTTTGAATTTTCTGTTCCAATAGATGAATACCATTCTGCTCCATTTAAAATTATTTGTGCAATATTTGCATATGTTTCTACATTGTTAATTAATGTTGGTTTTCCCCACAAACCACTTACTGCTGGATATGGCGGTTTTACTCTTGGCTGACCACGTCTTCCTTCTATAGATTCTAAAAGTGCTGTTTCTTCTCCACATACAAATGCACCTGCACCTAAACGTATTTCTATATCAAAACTAAATTCACTTTCAAAAATGTTATTACCTAATATTCCATAATCTCTTGCTTGTTTTAAAGCAATATCAAATCTTTTTACAGCTATAGGGTATTCTGCTCTTACATAAATATATCCCTTATTTGCACCTATCGCAAATGCTGCAATTGCCATCGCTTCAATAACAGAGTGTGGGTCTCCTTCTAATATGCTTCTATCCATGAATGCTCCAGGATCCCCCTCATCTGCATTACATACTACATATTTTTGCTTTTCCTCACATGCTTTTGTTAGTTCCCATTTCTTTCCTGTAGGAAATCCTGCTCCACCACGACCACGAAGTCCGTGATGCTTTTATAACTTCTATAACATCATCCTTTGTCATACTTTTTAAAACTTTTTCTAATGCTAAATATCCATCAAATGCTATGTACTCATCTATATCTTCTGGGTTTATAACACCACAATTTTTAAGTGCTATTCTTTTTTGTTTTTTATAGAAATTTAATTCATCTAAACTATTTACTTTACTACCCTCAATGTCCTTGCAAAGTAATCGTTCTACAATTTTACCTCTTTCAATATGACTTTCAATAATTTCTTTACAATCTTCTGGTTTTACCATAGCATAGAAAGTATCTTCTGGTCTTATTATAACAATAGGACCTTTTGCACAAAGTCCAAAACAGCCTGTTTTAATAACTCTTACATTTTGAATGTTTTGTTCTTTAATAATTTTTTTGAAATTTTCTAAAATTTCTGGTGATTTTGATGATGTACATCCTGTACCATTACATACTAAAATATGTTTTTCTCCGAGTATTTGAGACTTTATTTATACGCAAATCTAACTCTTTTTTCTTTTCTTCTCTAATTTTAGTAATATCTTCTATAGTCTTCATAACTTACAGCACTCCCTTCTTTTATTTATGGCTTTTTCAGTCCGCTTCCAGAAAGTAATATATTTGATTTTCTTCATTCCGCCTCCAAGCTCACGGGTATTCCCCCGCCTCAAAAAAGGCTATCTGTCCCATTACGAAAATGAAATATATTACTTTCTTCACGCTACTTAGTTTTATATTGTAGTTTGTATATAATTTAGTTTAATTCATCTAAAACTTGGTCTAGTTTTTGAACAGTTGCTTTTCCGTATACTTCTCCATTAACAGTAAATACAGGTGCAAGACCACATGCTCCTACACACCTTGTTGCTTCAATAGAAAACTTACCATTTGTCGTAGTTTCTCCTGCCTTTATACCTAATCTTTCTTCTAATCTATCCATAATTTTTCCGAGAACCTTTTACATAACAAGCTGTTCCTAAACATACTGCAATATGGTATTTTCCTTTTGGTTTTAAAGTAAATCTTGAATAAAAAGTAATAACTCCATAAATTTCTGCAAGTGGAATTCCTAAATAGTTTGATATTGCCACTTGTGCATGTTTTGGAATATAGCCATAATGTTCTTGTATGTCATTTAATATTTGAATTAAATTATCTTTATCTTGCTTATATATAAGTAAAATCTTTTCTAAATCCTCATCTTTACCGCAACTTGCACAGCATTTCTCTTTATTTTTTTCCATAAAATATCCGTCCTCTCTATAGAATATTGCCTAATTTATATATATTAAAATAATTTCAGTTTCATTATATCAAACCAAATTTATTTGCACAATGTTTTTGTCACATCTTGTCAAATTTTTTGTTAATATTTAGTTACTAATACTAAAACAACAGCACCCTAATTTGCCATAGCAAATAGGATGCTGTTGTTTTATAACTAACTATTCAAATTAATCAACATCTTCCATTCCATATTTATTGCAGATATCTGCCATTTTCTCGATATCTTCTACTTTAACCCCCTGACCTATTGCTTTAAATTTCCAATCGCCTTTATAACGGTAGACATTTGCCACAAAAATACCTGTCATTCCTTCAAAGTTGTCATCCACATCATACTTAACCAACTCTTTGCCAGTATCTAAATCAACTACATTTACAAAACAGTTCTTTACTTTGCCAAAGTGCTGAATTCTCTTGTATGCCTCATAGATGTTGACAATAATAACAAGTTTGGTAATATTTTCTGGAACTTTATCTAGGTTAATTTCAATTTGTTCATCAGCACCATCTCCTTCACCTGTAATATTGTCTCCATAATGTTTGATCGCACCTGAACAATATTCCTGATTATAGAAACATATAATGCTTTCCTGATGTCCATTTTTATCAATGCATATTACACTTGCATCGATATCAATGTTAGAACCTAACAAAAAGTTAAAAATGCTAGAAAAATCTCTTTTAGGATCCCATCCTAAGCTAATAAGTACCCGCTTTAGATTTGGAGCTTCTTTCCTAAGGCTTACTTTTTGACCTTTTGTTAATTTTACAGACATTTTGCTTCCTCCTTTTAAAGTTGTTAATATTTGTTTGACTATTTCTTGAATAGGTAGCTATTTATTTCCACATAAAACGTGAAATATATGCTCCTTTTCATTGTACACAATGAAAAATATTGTAAAATCAATGTACTTTTGACATTTTAACATATTATTTTATATAAGTCAAGTATTTATTGTTGTTTTGCCAAGTAGTATGTGTCAAGTGTTATCTTCCACATAGCCAACTCTTACACTAAGATTTGAACTAATCATATACCTCCACAGCTTTAACTATAACCCTTTTAATTGCACCTGTTGTACATGTTATTAGTGTTATTTCTCTTTCTCCTCCTGTTTCTTGATTTAAAGAACCAACATCTTTTGGATCTGTTTGGTAATTTTCATATACTTTATATTTAACACAATCTCCATAAGTATCTGTCAAAATTATTTCATCACCTTGTTCTAATTTTTTTATTCCTCCAAACATTTTATTATTACGGTAATTATGTCCAGCAATACAGAAATTTCCTAGGCTATTTATATTTGGTCCATATAGTTTTGTAACTGATACTTTTAATGATTTTTTGTTTGTTTCTTCTAAAATGTATGTATCTAGATTTAATTTTGGTATAGTAATTTTTCCGTATTACTTTAAAACCTTTTACTTCTCTTGGCATTGTTTCATATTCTTTTTTGGTAATTTCTTTTGTTAATTCTTCTTTTAATATTGTTTGATTTTTTGTCATTTGCTCTTCTATGTTTTCTTCCATATAATAATTTTTTGTTAAATTTTGATTTATTGTATTCTCGCTTTTATTAGTAGTAATCTTTTGTTTTTGAGTTTGCTTCATTTCATTAGACATAATATTTATATTTTCTTTCATTTGCTCAAAACTTTTTGTTTCTATTATTTCTTTTATCCCTATTGTTATAAATATCAATTGTATTAAAATAACTAATATAAGTCCTATTATCATTTTTGATAATTTAAAGCATACAAAATTTGCTTTCATATATTCCCTCTTTTTAATTATTTTTTGAATATATTTTAGTTTATATTTAATTAAAGCGGAAATTTTTCCGCTTTTTTCTAGTAAATTTCTACTATCCGTTTATTCTTCTTTTATTAAGATATGCTCCTATTATGCTTAATATTAATACTAATCCAATTATATACATCACATACTCAATAACGCTAGTTCCTGTTTTTGGTAATTCTTCAATTGTATTATTATTAACTATATTTCCTATTTCATTTGTCACTGTATTTGACACAACATTTCCAACAGTGTTATCTTCATATACTTGAACAGTAAATGTTTTTGATGTAATTACTGTATTTCCATTTGTTACATCAATTAAACTTAATGTAGTAGTATATGTTCCTTCTTCTGGATATGTCACTTTTATTGGTGTTTCATTTCTAAAATTTCCTCCAACTGCAAAACCTGCTGATGGTCCCCAATATCCAAGCTGTGCAATATCATATTCTGTTCCTGTTTCATCTGTAGCAAGTACTTTTGGAGTTGCAGGTCCTGTCATCTCTACTTTAATTCTTACATTTGTATATGCTGGTGCATTTACTCCCACTAATAATACCTTTCCAGTTTTTTCTTGGTTCTTTACAACTGTTCCTTCATATTGTAAATCGAAACTATATCCATCTACTGCCAACACTTTGCTTATACTACAAAAAATAAACAAAACTACAGCAATGCATGATAATAATTTTTTCATTATATTAACTCCCCCCATAATATTGTTATTAATATATATGTAAAAAATATATTATCATGACTAATTTTTATTTTTAAGTAAAAGTATCCATAAATTCGAAAAAATCAATTGTGTTATGATTTTTTCGAACTTATACAATAAAAATTATTGCAATTTATAACCAATATAATATCTTTATGTAAATAATTTGTGTTTTATTCTATGTTTATTTTTTCAATTTTATTTTTTAAAGTTTTATCTTGCAATAATCTTCCTGCAACTTGAATAAAGTTGCATTCTGTATCTGTTAAATAATATCTACTTTCTCCTTTATGTTGTTTACTATTTTCTAATCCATTAGTATGCAAATATTCTTGCAAATCATTTGCTACTTTTTCCCCTGTATTAATTATTTCTACGTCATTTTCTAATTCGTTTTTTATTAATTCTTCAAAAAGAGGATAATGTGTACATCCTAAAATTAATTTGTCGATTTTTTGATTTATAAAAGGTTTCATATATTCTTTTATTGCTTCTTTTGCTACACTGTTATTTGTCCATCCCTGTTCTGCCATTGGTGCAAGAAGTGGACATGCTTTACTTATTACCTCTACATTTTCTATCTCATTTGTTAGTTCTTCTGCCCATTTATTACTTTTAATTGTACCTTCTGTTGCAATTACTCCTATTTTTAGTTTTTCTTTAGTAGACTTTTTCTTAATTTCTTGTATTGTAGGTCTAATAATTCCCTTTATTGGTAAACGGTAAATTGTTTTAAGTTCATTTAAAGCTTGACTTGTAGCTGTTCCACATGCTATAATAATTATTTTCACATTTTGGCTAATCAAAAAGCTAGTACACTTTGTTGCTAATTTTACAATTGTTTCTCTTGATTTATCACCATAAGGAAAATTCTTTGTATCACCTAAATACACTAAATCTTCATTTGGTAAATGTTTCTTTATTTGTGCAAGAACTGTCATTCCTCCAACACCTGAATCAAATATTCCTATTGGTTTTGTATCCATGTTAACCTCCATGTTTAATTTGTAGGTGGAGTTTTTTGTGTCCACCCTTTTTATTGTCTTTTTCTATATTATCTCTTCAAAAAAAGGCAAACACAGGGACTTTCCCCTATATTTTTATTTTCTAAGTTCTGCCCCTAATGTCTTTTCTAAATCTTGTATAATTTGTTCTAGCACTTTATTAATTTCCTCATCTGTTAATGTTCTGTCACTTGCACTAAATTCTAGTGAATATGCCATACTTTTCTTTCCTTGTTCTATGTTAGAACCTGTATATATATCAAACAGTTTTATCCCTATAAGTAAAGATCCTGCTGATTTTTTTATTTGTTTTTCTATTTGTTCACTTGTTATTTCATTTTTTAAAACCATACTTAAATCTTTTTTTACACTAGGATATTTTGATATTTCTTTATATTTCATTTTTCCTGTCTTTTTTGCAAGTAGTTTATCTAAATTTATTTCAAATACAAATACATTTTCTTCTGATTTTCTAGGATGTACTTTTCCTATTATTCCAATTATTTCTCCATTTAGGTTTATATTTGCTGTTTGCCTTGGATGAAATTCACTTGCTATATTATTTGGTATAACAAAACTATATCTTCCCATGTATCCTAAATAATCTATTAATTCTTCTACTATTCCTTTTACAATATAGAAATCTACTTTTTTCACATTTTGGGTTCCTAGGTAATATTCTCCTGAAAGTAGCCCTGCTAGTTTCCTTTCTTCTCCATAACATTCTGCTTTTTTATAAAAACTTTTTCCTATTTCAAAAATAGATACATCCTTTATATTTCTTGCTATATTATATTCATAAATTTTATAAAGTGATGGCAATATGCTTGCTCTTAATGTATTTCTTTCTTCTGTTAATGGTGCTAATAACTTTAGTGTTTCTATATCATCTTCTTTAATAAATTGCTTTGCTTCATTATCATTTACTAATATATATGATAATGTTTCATTTAGTCCTAAATCTACCATTTTATTTCTAATTTGTCTTGTAATTTTATCATAACTTCCTGTTTTTAATGGCATAATAGGAAGTTTTCCTACTATATTATCTACTCCATAAATACGCCCTACTTCTTCTATTAGGTCTTCTGGAATTTCTATATCTATTCTTCTTGTTGGAACATATACTGTAATATTATCTTCTTCTACATTATAACTAAATCCTAGTCTTCTAAATGCATCTAATATACTTTCCTTAGGTATACTTAACCCTAAAATGTCAGTAATCTTTTTAAATGTGATGTCTATTTTTTTATCTTCTTTATTTGCAGTATCATATACAACCATGCCTCCTACAATTTCAGCATCTGCATATTTTTCTAATAAATTACATGCTCTATTTATTGCCTTGTAAGTTCTATTTGGGTCTAGACCTTTTTCAAAACGACTACTTGCTTCACTTCTTAAAATCTTTTTAGAAGTATATCTTATTTTTACAGCATCGAAAATTGCTACCTCTATTATGATATTTTTTGTAGTATCTTCTATTTCAGTATCTAATCCTCCCATAACGCCTGCAAGACCTATTGCTTTTGCTCCATCTGAAATAACAATATCTTCTTTTGATAAATTTCTTTGTATTCCATCTAATGTAGTTAATTTTTCACCTTCTTTTGCCATTCTTACTTCTAGCATTCCATTTAAACTATCTGCATCATAAAAGTGTAAAGGTTGCCCTGTTTCTAACATAACATAATTACTAATATCTACTACATTATTAATTGGTCTTATGCCTGATGCTATTAGCCTATTTTTAATAAAAGCTGGGCTTTCTTTAATGTTTACATTTTTTACTTTTTTAGATAAAAATACACTACAGTTGTCTGTTTTTATATTTAGTTTAAAATTATCATTTATGTTTTCACCATTTTCTTTATATGAAACATCTATTTCTTTAACAGTTTTATCATAGATTGCTCCTATTTCATATGCCATGCCTAATATGCTTAATAAGTCTCCACGATTTGCAGTTAGCTCAAAATCTATTACTTCATCATCTAAACCAAGTAATTTTATTGGATCTTCTCCAATCTTTGCATTATCTGGTAATTCATGAATTCCGTTTTTGTCTTCTTCTGTTAAGAATTTACTTTCAAGACCTAGTTCTTGCATAGAACATAGCATTCCATTTGATTCTTGCCCTCTTATCATTCCTTTTTTTATTTTAAAATTCCCTGGTAATTCTGCTCCAACTTGTGCTACAATTACTTTTAATCCTTTTCTTACATTTGGTGCACCACATACAATATTTAGTATCTCTGTTCCTATATCAACTTTACATACATGTAAATGGTCAGAATCTGGGTGCATTTCACATTCTAGTACTTCTCCAACAACTAATTTTGTAGCATTTATTAGTTTTTCTGCCGAATCATATTCGTTTCCAACATTCGTCATGTCTTTGGCAAGTGTTTTTACATCTACATCTATATCAACATAATCTTTAACAAAATTTGTACTTAGTTTCATATTTTTCTTCTCCTTATCAATATATTTTATTTCAGCTTAATAGAAATTTTTTCTATTAAATTATCTTTTAAGAGCCCCCATTCATTCTAATAAGCAACAGCCCGCTTAACTAAAGAAGGCTTTTCTTTAATGTTATTATATATCACCTATTTATATTTGTTGGAATTACATTTTTAATTATAATATTTGTTTATTTTTAATCGTCTTTTCTGTTAAATTGATTTAAAAATCTAACATCATTTGCATAAAGCAAACGTATATCTGTAATTCCATATTTAAACATAGCTAAACGATCAAGTCCTGTTCCAAATGCGAAACCTGAATACTTTTTAGGATCATATCCATTCATTTTTAATACATTTGGATGTACCATTCCTGACCCCAAAATTTCAATCCAGCCTGTTTGTTTACAAAGGTTGCATCCCTTTCCTCCACATTTAAAACAACTAACATCTACTTCATAAGATGGTTCTGTAAATGGGAAGTAACTTGGTCTAAAACGAAGTTTTGAATCTTTACCTAGCATATGTTTTACGAATACTTCTAATGTGCCTTTTAAGTGTGCTAAACTAATTTTCTCATCTATTACTAATCCCTCTATTTGAACAAATTGATGTGAATGTGTTGCATCATCATCTCTACGGTATGTTTTACCTGGGCATATAACACGAATTGGTGTTTTTTGTTCATTTGCCATCATTGTTCTTGCTTGAACTGATGAAGTTTGTGTTCTTAGTAAGTATTCAGTTGTAATATAGAATGTATCTTGCATATCACGTGCTGGATGTCCTTTTGGAAGATTTAATCTTTCAAAACAATATTCATCTGTTTCAAGTTCTGGTCCGTCTACAACATCATATCCCATAGAAACAAATAGATCTTCTAGTTCCTCTATAATACGGTTAATTGGGTGTTTGCTTCCTCTTTTTACTTTTGTAGAAGGAAGAGTAATATCAATTTTCTCATTTTCTAGTTTTTGTTTTAATCTTTCTTCTTCTAATTCTTTTTCTTTTGTAGAAATAAGCATTTCTAGTTCATCTCGTATTTTGTTTACAAGTTCACCTAATCTTGGTCTTTCTTCAGGCGACAGTGCCCCCATACCTCTAAGTACTGCTGTTAATTCTCCTTTTTTTCCCAAATACTTAACTCGAACTTCTGATAAATTTTGTAAATCCACAGCATCTACAACTTCATTTTTTGCATTAGTTTTAATTTGTTCTAATTTTTCTTTCATTTTATTAAACATTCCTTTCCTTTATTGCAATACTTTGTTTATAAATTGTAATTTAAATAATTTTCAATTTTTAGTATAACTAATCTCTTTAATGTCTTAAAATATTATTTTTTTAATTTTTCTATTTCCTTAATCACTTTATATACATCTTCCCATGTTTTTACTTTTATAATGTTCTTTCCATTACAATCATTATTATGTTTATATTCAAATACAGGTATTGTTTCAGTTATTGTGTTATCTACATCAATTCCTATTTTCATTTGCTTTTTCCTCCTATCTTTATAAAAAAATCCATTTCTCCCTTACACAATAGGACGAAATGGATTAAATCGTGGTACCACCTAAATTTATTAATTATCTAAAATTAACCTCGTTAACAGTTATAACGTAACTACCGTCTAATCCTACTTTTTACTTTCAAACTAGAACCAAAAAAGTGAAATTTCAGTTAAATTCTATGTATTTAGACTCTCAGCTATTGCCTAAATTCTCTGTTTTACAAATTTAACTTACTTTGCTTTTTTATTGGTTTTTATATGTATATATATTAACACAGCTTGCAAAAATATGCAAGAGTTGCTAATTGTTTTACATGGCAATTTCATAAAATATTACGATTTTGTAATATTTTATGAAATTTCCTTGATTGTTTTAACTGATTTACTATTTTCTTAATATTTTCTGCTGTTTCATTATCAAAATATTGTTCTCCACATTAAGTACACACCACTATATATTCTTTTATTATTTCTAGTCTTATAATACAAAACACCCCGCGATTGCCGTCATCATCAAGAGATTTTACGGACCTGTACTTAAAACAGGTGGGTGCTTACCTATATACTCTTGGGTTTCTTACATAAAATGCAAGCATACACGCCATATATAGAGATGGGCTCCCTTTCCGAAACTTGTAGGTTCTAAAATATCTTGCTTGTCGTACTACGCAGGGAAAATTATTAACTTGTTTTTGTATATTTATATTAACATAGATTTATAATTCTTTTCAAATATTTCTTTTGGCTATTTTTATTCTTTAAAATCACTTTACTTTGTTTATCTTTATTTTATGTAGTAATTTCTATTTTATGCACTTTCTTTTTAATGTTGCATAGTTTTTAATTTTATATTAGAATATTTTAGTTATTAAACATAAAAAATATTTACATTTAATTCTACATAATAAATGATAACACAATAACTGCTATTCCCACAATAACACGATATATTGCAAACCCCTTAAAACTTCCTTTTTTCAAATACTCTAATAAAAATTTAATAACAAAAATTCCCACTAGAAAACTCACTAGTATTCCTATAAAAAATGGTATGCTAAATACAAAGTCTTTAAATTTATATATAGTTGCTGCAAATACTATTGGTGTTGATAATAAAAACGAATATTTTGCAGTAGATTCTCTATCTACTCCCATAAGTCTTCCTGTTGTCATAGTGACTCCTGAACGTGATACTCCAGGAATGAAAGCTAAACTTTGAGATAATCCTATTAAAAAAGTTTGTTTTAAACTCATATGTTCATAGTTTGTATTTGATTTTGCATTTTTATCTACTATATATAATATAATTCCCATCACAAGTAAGGCTATTCCTATTATTATCGGCTTGTTTAGGGCATCTTCTAAAAAATGATCTAATAAAAAGCCAATTGCTCCACCTGGAATTGTTGCAAGTACAATATACCAAAACATCCTTCCTTCAGTATTTTTCTCTTTTTTTACAATTTGCCTATATCCACCTTTAATTAAATTAACCCAATCTTTAAAGAAGAATATTCCAATAGCTAACAGAGTTCCAAAATGTAATGCTACATCAAACCCTTCAAAAGCTATTCTAAACTCCTCTAGCCTAGTCCAACCTAATATCCATGGTATGATATTCAAATGTGCAGAACTTGATATTGGTAAAAGTTCTGTTAATCCTTGTACAATTCCTAAAATAATGGCTTGTAATATACTCATTTTTTCATTTCTCCTTCAAATTAAATTTTCATTAGTTTACAGCACTATCCATGGTGAGAGAAGTAATATATTTAATTTTCGTAATGAAACCACGAACAGCCAGGATGCGGGTGCATACTCGTTAGCTTTGGGAGTGGTGCAATTAAGAAAATCAAATATATTACTTCTTGGAAGTGGACTGTAAAAGAAAAATCAAAAATTAATTAATCTCTTTAAACATATTAATCAACGTCTCTTTCATAAACTCAGCAGAAGTAACTGGAGACACCTTACCTGGAAGTGATAATGCCCAATTGAATTTTATTCCAAGTTCCTTTATAGCATTTCTATCTACTCCGCCTGGGTTAGACGCTAAATCTATAATTAAAGCATCTTTTTTTACTTCTTCAAGCATTTCCTTGTCTAATACTACAAATGGGATTGTATTAATAATAATATCAAATTTATTTAAATTTTCTTTTAATTCAATTAAATTAATAGGTTCATATCCATATGCTTTTATCCAAGCAAGATCTGTTGTTTTTCTTGCTTCACATGCAACTCTAGCTCCTATGCCATCTAACATTTTGGATAATACCTTTCCAATTCTGCCAAAACCAAGAACTAATACATTATTTCCATGTAAATTTTTAGGAGTTTCATTAATTGCAATTTGCAAGGCTCCTTCTGCTGTTGAAATAGCATTTAAAACAGCAAGTTCTTCTCTTTTTATTATATCTAATATTGTTATATCTCTACCTTCTATTTTATCATACACTTCTTGCTTAATACTTCCTGCTATAAATGTTTTTCCTTCTAAATTATCCAATAACTCATCTATTGTAACTTTATTATCACTAAATGGTGTATTTATATATTCTCCATTACTAGATAGTGGTAGTGGTCCAATCACTATATCTGCCCCATTAATACATTCTTGTATATTACTCGATTTATTAGTAATATCAGACGATTTCTCCAAAGCATATGTACTTACATTATAATTTTCTTTTTCCAACATGCCTACTAATTTTACAATTCGCAAATCTCCACCAATTATAGCCACACTTTTAATCAATTCAATCACTTTCCTTTCATTGCTCACTATCATTATTATTTTATGATAATGATACATATTTATTCCTTTTCTCTTTGCTCTATTTTGTCCATTTCTTCTATTTTTGTATCTTTCTTTATCTTAATATCATTATGACTTAATTTTCCAACTAATTTCATTGTTTTTTCTAAATGGTCTTGGGCTTTTAACTCTTTATCTGTTAATGTATTTTCTATTATTTGTTCTTCATCCATGTTTGGAAAATTCATATAGCTTTTTATTGGAATAAATATTGGTTCATTTTCAGCTTTTTTATAAAAACTATAATCTATTTCTATCGCAACATTTAAAAACTTTATTGCATTTTCTTTATCTCCTCGAAGCATGTATATTTTTGCTAAATTATAATATGCCTTTGGTTCTACATCTTTACTCATAATGCTTTTGGTAAAGTATTTTTCTGCTTCTTCTAAATCATTATATATTAAACTAATTTGTGCTAAATTGTAATATCCATTATATAATAGTGTGTTAATTTGGGCTGCTCTTTCATAACAAACTTTTGCATTTTGGAAGTCATTTAGCATTGTATATACTATTCCCATGTCATAGTATAATTCATAATTTGCTATATTATATTTTAATGCATCATTATATATATTTGCTGCTTCTTTATATTTTTCTTGGGCACAATATATATCTCCTAAAAGTAAACTTGCTTCTAGCATATCTGGCTTTTTTCTTAAAAGTTCTACTAACATCCCACTTGCTTCTTGTTTTTTTCCTAAATCATTTAGTAAATATGATATTTTGTAATATGATGCATAGTCTTTTTTATTAATATCTATTACTTGGACATATTCATCAATTGCTTTTCTCATTCCACCTTCAGCTTCATAAATTTCTGCTAACATTTTATGTCCAAAATAACTTTCTGGATATTTTGTAATAAGTTTAATTAAAAATTTTTTTGCATCTTTTTGATGTTGCATTAACAATGCAATTTTTGCAAGTGACAAATATATAATTTCTGAAAAATTGATATTTCTATGTTCTAAATACAAAATTATTACTGGAATTATCACTGATAAGAAATAAATAATCAATGTCATAAACCATCCAATATTTAAAGTAAATATAATTTCTATAAAATTTATAGCTATACCCAAAGCCTGCATACAAAGAATTATTACATAGTTTGTATCATTCTTTTTTATCATTTTAAAAAAGATTAATATAAATAATGAAAATGCCAATACATTAAATATGATTTTTTGGGCTAACATTCTCTTTCCCCTTGTATAAAAGATTTAGGTTTTTAATTAAAGGCTATACCTATAAACCAATTTTCATTTTGTTTAGTTTTTGTACACCTATTTTATGACATTTTATCCCAAAAGTCTATATATTTTGTTAAATATTATGTAATTTTTATTACTCACATGTACATTTTTTTCTTCTTAAAATCCAACCTTCTTCTACTTTTATTGGTAATCTCATCTTTACAATCTGTCCAACTTTTCCTGGATTTACAAAATCTACTTCTTTATCTGTCTCTGGTTCCCATAATTTATCTATTATAAATGAATAGTTTTCAATTTGTCTTGGTATTATTATTTCTAATGTGTCTCCTACTTGTAATCTATTTTTTATTTCAATTACAGATTTATCTTCATTATAACTAATTACTTTTCCACCAAATTCATAATTAGGATTATATTGTTTTCCCTCATATTCTTGAAAATCCTTATTGTTTCTATCATTAAAATAAAATGTAGTCAAACTTCTTGTTCTTACCTTTTCTAGTTCATTCATATATTTTGTATGATCATATTTATTAGGTTCCTTCATATAATCATCTATAGCATTTCTATATGCATTTACAACAGTTGCTAGGTAGTATTCCGTTTTAAGCCTTCCTTCTATTTTTAAGCTATCTACTCCCATTTCTACTATTTCAGGAATTTCTTTTATTAAACATAAGTCTTTTGAAGAAAATATATATGTACCCTTATCATCATGTTCTATTGGCATTAAATTTCCTGGGTTATTTACCTCTTCAGCATATAAGTTATATGCCCATCTACAACTTTGTGCACAATCACCTAAATTTGCACTTCTACAAGCTAAAAAATCACTTAAAAAACATCTCCCTGAATATCCAAAACAAATAGCTCCATGTATGAATATTTCTGTTTCTAACCTAATAGGTGTATTATCTATAATGTCTTTTATTTGAGATTTATGTAACTCACGTGCAAGTATTACACGTTTTGCTCCATTATTGTGCCAAAAATTTGCTGAATGATAACTTACTACATTACTTTGTGTACTTATGTGAATATCTACATCTGGTGCTTCTTGTTTTATTATTTCCACCACTCCACCATCTGCTACAATAATTCCATCAACTTTTAATTCATTTAAAATTCGTGCTTGTTTTCTTATTTCATCATACATATTATCCCATGCATATATATTAATTGCAACATATACTTTTTTACCAAGTTCATGTGCATATTCTATAGTCTTTATTAGATCGTTATCATTCATTTCTGCTCTCGTTCTTAAAGAAAGAGATGATGTTCCTGCATATATTGCATCTGCTCCATATAAAAATGCAATTTTTGCTTTGTTAAAAGACCCTGCTGGTGCTAATAATTCTGGTTTTTTCATATATATTACCTCACTTTTTCTATAATATTTATTATTAATCTTCTTTACTTTCTCTTTACCACTTATCTTATTTTTCTATTATATTCTACTATAGCATACACAAAAAAGCAAGAATTATTTTTTGCTGTATTATTCATTCTTTCTTTCCTAATGTAAGATTTGATATTAACATTGATATAATTAATAGCAATATTATTCTTATTTTAAATTAGTTAACAGCATTTTAATATATAATATACAATTTTTAGTTATACTTACTAAAAGGTTCTTAAATATCATAATTTAATGCATAAAACTCCGCATTATATCCACAATATATAGTAAATACGAACATTCAATTGTTTTTCAATATTTGTTATTTTATATAAAAGGTGATTGTTATGAAAATGGATAATAAAAAAGTAAATATTAAAATTGGCGAACTTCTTAAAAGAACTAGAAAATCTTTAGGATACACCCAAGAAGAAGTTGCTGAAATGTTAGATTTAGCATCTAGGTATATTTCTGATATTGAAAGAGATAAAACAAAAGGTAGTATAGATACTTTAGTTAAATTGTGTAATATTTATCATATTACACCTACTTATGTTTTGCAAGATTATTTAGATATAACTTATGATTATAAAATTGATCCTAATATTATGGGTTTTTACAACCTAGACTCTCGTGATAAAGAAGTTGTAATTGAGTTAATTAGATATATGAATCAAAAAAGTGAATAAAATAATCTCTGTATAGTTATAATTTAAAAAACTACTATACAGACTATTCACTTTATTTTTTATGCATATATACTACAAATATTGATGTGTAGTCATTTTTGTACATATTATTTTATGTTGTTTAATTCCTGTATTAAATTTTTATATTTAATATAAAAAATATCTTTATCCTTATT
>CAQOYX010000020.1 GCA_948852375.1 uncultured Clostridia bacterium | reverse complement strand
ACATAATTCTTGTATTTTTTTCAATTTCTATAAAAAATATCTCATAAACTTTAGTATTATGAATACTTTGAAAGAATTTACACAAAAATTAGAATATAACTACAGATTGCGACAGACATTTCTATTTGCATTTTGTATAATTCAATTGAAATTTGTCTGTTGAGTTTTGAAGTCATAATAAAATTCAATTAAACTAATAAAAGTACTTTATTTGAACTAATTTCTTTATAAAGATTTTTATTAGTAGGCAAATTTTTAGTCAAAGGGGGAGAAAATTGTTATTTTATAATTAATGCCAAACTTCAAAATTCAATGAGGTAAGCAAATGAAAAATTATTTAAAAGAGAGTTTGTCAGATGATGAAAAAAATATATTTATGTAATAATAAATAAAGTCATTTTAAAATATTTTAGAGCATCATCGAAAAAACTTGAAAAGGAAAGTATTTCTAAAGATGATGATGAATTTCCCAAAGAATTATTAGTTGTAAATGATACATATAATTTTGCCTATATAATTTCAAAAATATCAAGGGGGCGTAGACAACTTAAAACTATATTCAAAATACGAGAAAGAAAAAATTGTTAAAACATTAGATAATATTTTAAAAGAAACAGGAATTTCTAATCTTATAGCACCACTAACTTTTAATGAAAAGTTAGTGGTGTTTTTATTATATCTGCAAGAATACAATGTCAACCAAGTTGTTATATTATTAAATGTGAACAGAAAAACTATAGGTAATAGGAATATAGCGATTAAAAAAAAATTTAGAGAAGAAAGAGAGAGTTTAGAAGATGAAAGAAAATCTATTTAATAATTATAACTTAACACACAATGAAGTTTGCAAAATATTATGCAATTTTGAAAATATAATTAATGCAAAAACTTCAAAATTAGGAGATTACAAAGAAGATTGTATGCAAGAGATAAAAATACAAATATATAAAACTTTAACTAAAAACAGAAGAAAATAAAAAAATTTAAAAAAATTTTTAAAAACTTTCCCATTTTTGATACCCTATTGGAACATATATATTAGATGGGTAAATTTATCACTCAAATAAAAAGAAAGAGAGGTAAGTTCCAATAGGTATCAAAATGTTATAACAATATGGAATAAAAGAATTATGAAATATTTAATTTTATTGTGCCATAATCATTTGTATTATTTTTATAATAACACGAAGGATTCAATCGAAAAAACGTAAAAAGAAAAATAGGAAAGAAAAGTATCATACACCCAAGTTATCTAATTTACATGGAAAAGAATTTGCTAAATACATAGACGATTTAATAAAGGGCTTACATTAGTATCATTGTATCTAAAATCTGTTGTATAAAAAATTAACCAAAATTAATAGGAGGCTTAATATATGAATACTAAAGAAAAGATTATAACTTTATATTATGATGAAAAGATGAGTAACAAAGAAATAGCAGATAAATTAAATATTTCTTTAGCATATATAACTAAGATTATAAAAACAGATAATAGATATTTTGATGAAAAATTGCGTAGAAAAAATAAAAGTTTAATTAGACAAACAAAGAGAAATATAGAATGTATAAAAAGAAAAAGAGAAACGTTAAGAAATGAAAGAATAAATGGAATTATGGAATTACAACATATGCAAGCTGTAGGAGAACTTTCAGGAAAACATACTATAAATAATAGAGTATTTAAGAAATGGAATACAAGTATTTTTCAATATCATGATAAAACAAAAGAATTTAGAGTAAAACAGGAATTAAAAAGTAAAACATCATATGCTGTACCAAAAAACATTAAGTGGAATTAATAATTTTAATCATAAAGTCTAAATTTTTCTAATATCTTTTAGTAATAAAACAAGGAGGTAGATAGCCAATGGAAAAAAAAGAAGAAAAAGAAATTTATGAAATAGATAACCACAAATATACAGTAACAACAAGAACAATAGAAAATGCAAAAAGTTTAAATAATTTATATGAAGCATTTAGTAAATATGCTTTAAAAAAATTAAATGCAATAATATAAAAATGGGCTGACATTAAAAAAAATAAACGTTATAATTGTATCAGTAAATACATAAGAGTGGTTCTCTCTAAAAAGGAGGATGATTCTATGAATTGTATAGAATATAAACAAACAGATAATAACAGTTTGTTTATTAAAACACAAAATAGTAGTATTGCACAATATAAAGTTGCGGGCTATTTAAGATTATCAAAGGAAGATGGTGATAAAGAAGAAAGTGATAGTATAGTAAGTCAAAAAAATATTATTGAAAACAAGATTAAAGATTTAGGGCAAGATTTTGAATTAGTAGATTTTTATATTGATGATGGATATACAGGACTTAATACTAATAGACCATCGTTTCAAAGAATGTTAAGAGATATTGAAGACAAAAAAATAAATGCGATTATAACAAAAGATTTATCAAGACTTTCGAGAAATAGCTTTGAGGCAAACTACTATATTGAATTATATTTTTTAGAGAGAAACATAAGGTATATTTCTATACTTGATAATGTAGATACATTTTTAAAAAGTTCAAATAATGATATGATACAATTTAAAACTCTAATAAATGATTGGTATAGTAAAGATATTTCTAGGAAAATAAAATCAGGTGTATGGGCTAGAAAAGAAAATGGCTTATATTTAAGTTCAAGAGCACCATTTGGATATGAAAAAAGTAAAGATAATAAAAATCAACTGGTAATAAATCAAGAACAGGCTAAAATAGTAAAATTGATTTTTGAAAAGTTCGATAATGGAGAAAAGCAAGCTGATATTGCAAGATATTTAGAAGAAAATAAGTTTTTAGCACCAAGTAGTTATGATGATAGGGGTATTTTTAGAAAAAGTGTATATAATTGGACTTCCAGTGTTCAAAAAATATTAAGAAATAAAGTATATTTAGGACATACAGAATATGGAAAACGAATTAATTTAAGTTATAAATCACAGAAAGTTAAATATATGCCTAGAGATGAGTGGAAAATAGTAGAAAATACACATGAACCAATTATTAATGAAGAATTATTTGAAAGAACACAAAGGAAAATAAATATTGAGAGAAAAACTAAAAGTCAAAAATATGAGTGGCTTTTGAATGGATTGGTTTATTGTAAAGAATGTGGATCTCAAATGATTTTAAAAGTAGAAAATACAAGTTTTGGAACAATAAAGTCCAAAAGACTACATTGTATTGAAGGAACAAGAAAAAACGGAAAAATATTTTGTAATAGAAAAAGTAAAGGAATAAGTGAAGAAATAATAACTAGAATTGTATTAAAAAACATAGCAAATAAGATAGAAAAAATTACGAATACGAACAAAATTGAAAATCTTATTTTAAAACAATATAATGAGAACAATACTAAAATGTATGATGATACAATTAAAAACTTAGAAAGTCAATTAACCAAAATTGAAAATAATATTTCATCATTATATGATGATTACAAAAATGAATTACTAGATGAAGATGATTACAAAAGATTTTATAGACATGAATTAGAAAGAAAAAATAGTACGAAGTTAAATATTACCAAATTAATAGAAGAAAAAAACAACAGACCTACATTAAGTCTTGAAAAATTAAAAAGTTTAATTAATGAATTATCTAATATAGACACTTGGACAAAGGATACTTTAGATGACATTATTTATAGTGTGGAAGTGGATATAGAAAATAATGTATTCATAAATTATAGATATAATATTTTTGAAATGGTATAAATATGAAAGAATATAAAGCAGGAATATATTTAAGACTTTCACGTGAGGATATTCAAGAGAACAATAGTATTGAGGCACAAAGAATAATTACAACTGAATATGCAATAAAAAATAAATACAATATTGTTCAAGAATATGTTGATAATGGATATTCTGGAATGTTAGATTCAAGACCTGAACTTAATAGAATGATTGTAGATATTTTAACAAATAAAATTAATATGGTAATAGTAAAAGACATAAGTAGATTAACAAGAGATAAAATTAAAACAGGTTATTACACAGAAGTATTTTTCCCAGATAATGATATTAGATTTATTTCAGTAACGGAAATGTTAGATAGTGAAGAAAGATATGAGATAGATGATAGTATCATATTAAGAGGAATAGTAAATCAATATTATGTATCAGATATTTCTAAAAAAATAAAATCAGTGAAAACAAACCTAAAAAAAAGTGGAGAATTTATAGAGCATTGTTGTCCTTATGGATATAAAAAAGAAGATAATGATAAATATAAAGTAGTAGTTGACACAAATGTATCAGAAAATGTTAAATTAATATTTGCAATGTATTTACAAGGATATTCACTTGGGAAAATAGCTAAACATCTTACTTCATTAGGAATAGATACTGCAAGAATGTATAAAGAAGGCAAAGCAGCAATAAATGAATGGAGAGCAGATTCTGTAGGAAGAATTTTAAGAGATCCATTCTATACAGGTCAAATAGTTATAAATAAGTATAAAACAGATTTTAGAACAAAACAATGTGTAAGAACAGCAAGAGAAACATGGATTTTAGTACAAGGTAAATTTGAACCTTTAGTTTCAAAGGAAGATTATAATCTTGTACAAGAAATATTAAAAAGTAAAGCAACAAAATCAAAGACAAAGTATGAATATTTATTAAGAGGATTAGTTCATTGTGGGCATTGTAAAACAAGATTACAATATAAATATAGAACTAGAACAAAAGTAAGAGATAAAGTTTTAGATGAACCTCAAAAGTGTTGGTATTATAAATGTAGAATGATATATAAATTTCCTAGTGTTTGTGATAAAGGTCATACAATATCAGAAAAGGTATTAAATAAAATTGTAATAGATAACTTAACAAAAAGATTATCAGAAATTAGAATTGATGAGTTTACAGGTAAAGTTATAGATGATTACAAGGCTAATAATGCAAATTATAAATTACTCGAGCAATATAAAAAGCGAAAAGGTAAATTAGAATTGGATATTACAGTTTTATATAATAAGAAATTAGAAAGCATAATATCAGCAGAGTATTTTAAAGAAAAATATCATAAATTAAAAACAGAAATGAAAGAAATAGATTCTAAAATTTTACAATTAAAACAAATATGTAATTTAAATAACTTAGATGAAAAGTTACAAAAAATAATAATAGATTTTAAAAATGGTAAAGAATTAACTAATGACATTATGAAAATGCTAATTAAAAGAATAGAAGTTTATGAAGATATGAGAATAGACATTGAATACAACGTTTAATTTTTAAAAATTAAGCATTTTATTAAAATAAAAAAACTTCAACAATTTTTACTAGCCAGATGAAGGAGCCCAGTCGAAAAATGGAACAACTGAAAGTTCTACAAACTTAAAAATAGCACTAAAAGTACAAAAACTATTAGAACAATCAGGCTGTACAGTAATATTAACACGCTCAGATGAAAATGCAATATATGAGCAAGACGCAAAAACGCTAAAAGAAAAAAAGGTATCAGACATAAAACAAAGAGTAAAAATAGGAAATAGTAATAAAGCAGACATATTTGTAAGCATACATCTAAATAAAATTCCACAAACGCAGTACTATGGCTGGCAAACATTCTATAAACAAGGAAACGAACAAAGCCAAAAACTAGCAATAAGCATACAAAACAGCCTAAATGAAGCAATACAAAAAGAAAACAAAAGAGTACCATTAAAAATAGATAATATCTATATAATAAAAAACGTAGAAATTCCAACAAGCATAGTAGAATGTGGATTTTTATCAAATCCAGAAGAAGAACAACTTTTATTACAAGACGATTACCAAAATAGATTGGCATGGGGGATTTATACTGGAATAATCAATTATTTTTATGAATAGGTAACTATTATAAATTCATTTATATAGATATGCTATTTTTCTATTTAACTACTTTTTCAAGGGCACGAGAAGGTGTCCTTAACTTAAATTATAAAAAATTCCCATAAAAAAACATTGAAAAAAACAACAAAATAGTATAAAATAATTCAAAGTGAGTTAAGTTACCTACAAAAGAAAAGTAAAAAAAGAAATAGATATGTCTAAAAATAATAAGAAATATCAAAAATAAAAGAAAACTTTTTTAAATAAACTACTAAATATGACAAACAATTCAAAAAGTTAAGACTAAAATAATACTTATATTTAAAAAAGTAAGAGGTGGTAACAATGTTTCAAAACATATTAGGGGAAATAGATTCTTCCGAAGAATATAATTCTAATATAGAAGGACAAAAAGTAAGTGACAATATAGAAAACAAACGGTAAACTAAAATTATTTTTCAAAAATTCTTTTACAAAACAAAAGATAGCATTATACATACTAAGCTTTATGATATCTACCATATCAGGAATAAATGGAATAGCACCATTTGCAATATCAATATTTGCAGCAGTTTTAGCAAACAAAATTCCAGCACTAATAGTATATATATTAACATTAATAGGAACTTTTGTAGGTCTTGGTACAGGACAAGCACTATCATATTTATTAACATCACTTATATTCATAGTAATGACATTAGTATTTAAACCAAAAGAAAACGAAGAATATGAATATGAAAATGAAAAACTAAAACTAGGAAAATTTGTACTATTATCTACTTTCCTAGTACAAATAGCAAATGGCATATTTAGTGGGATTTTAATATATGATGTACTACTATCATTTGGAGTAGCAATATCTTCATACATATTTTATAAAATATTTTCAAACTCAGTAATAGTAATAAACGAATTTGGAATAAAAAGAGCATTTGCAATTGAAGAACTAGTAGGAGCAAGCATACTACTTGCAATTTGTGCATCAAGTTTTAGAGAGTTTAGCATATTTGGGTTTGAACTAAGAACAATACTAAGCATATTAATAGTACTAGTACTAGGCTGGAAAAATGGAATTTTAGTAGGAGCAACAACAGGTGTTACAATAGGAACAATTTTAGGGTTAACAAACCGGCGAGGAGCCTATTATGATAGGGGCATACGCATTATCAGGAATGATAGCTGGAATATTTCAAAAATTTGGAAAAGTACGGGGTAATAGTAGGGTTCATACTAGGAAATGGGGTTTTAGCATATGTAGCAACTGGAAATACTCGGAAATCTAATATATTTTAAAGAAATACTAATCGCATCACTTGGTTTACTACTAGTTCCACAAAATATAAAAATAGATATTGAAGACCTATTCGGAAAAGAAAAATTTCTAAATGCAGGACCTGTAGCAAGACTTGAAGACAATAAAGAAACAATATATAGGTTAAACAGTGTATCAGAAACTATATCGACTATAGCAGATACATACAAAGAAGTAGCAGCAACAATAGTTGAAGAAGAAACTATGGAAAAAGAAAAAAACTTAGCAATATTTATAGAAGAACTACAGAAAAACTTAGATGGTTTAGAAGAAAACATATTATATGAAGACTTAGAAAATTTAGAGAATGAAGGCTTAGCAGGAGACATATTTAAAATACTTTTGCAAAATGGAAAAATAACAAGACAAGAACTATTACAAGAATTTGCAAATCATAATAACTACATAATAGGATTTGATGATGTAGAAATAAGTCTAAAACTTGAGGGGGACATACAAAAAGCAATAGAAACAATAAATCAAAGTTATAAAATAAGCAAGGTAAACTTCATTTGGAAACAAAAAATGGAAGAAAACAAAAAAAATCTAAGTGCACAATTAGATGGAGTATCAAAAGTAATATCATCACTTGCCCAAAACTTAGGAGAAGAAATAGAACAAAATGTATATACATTTTTTAAAGAAAGAGAAGAAATAATAAGAATTGCAAAAGAAAGAAAAATAGATTTACAAGACATAAACATAACCAAAGAAAAAACAGGAAGATATGTAGTAAAAACATATATAGATACAACATATTGTATAAACGAAAAAAAAGAATGTAATATTGAACAAATGGAAAAAATACTTACAAAAGTATTAGATGAAAAAATAGTAATAGGAAAAAGTATGTGTGGGATTGAGCAAGGAACAAATTTGTGTATAAACACATACACATCACAAGACAAATATAACTTACAACTAGGAATATCTAAAAAAACAAAACAAGGTTCACCAGTATCAGGAGACTCATATATAACACTAAAACTAGATGACGGAAAATATCTACTTGCAATAAGCG
This sequence comes from uncultured Clostridia bacterium, assembly GCA_948852375.1. The sequence continues at coordinate 12,087 of CAQOYX010000020.1, read as the reverse complement.
ATGGAATGGGAACAGGAATAAAGGCGAAAGAAGCAAGTGGAATAGCAATAAAAATGCTACAAAGGTTATTATCAAATGGATTTGAAAAAGATACATCGATAGAACTAATAAATTCAGGGTTATTAATAAAAACAGAAGAAGACATATTTACAACACTAGATATAGCAATACTAGACTTATACACAGGAAACATAGAATTTATAAAAAATGGAGCATGTCCAACCTATATAAAAGGAAAAAAAGAAACACGGAATCATAAAATCAATATCACTACCAGCAGGTATTTTAGAAAACATAAGCCAAGTAGTATATGATAAAGATGTAGAAGATGGAGACATACTACTAATGTGTTCAGACGGAATAATGGAATCAAACACAGAATACCAAAATAAAGAACTATGGGTAAAAGATATTTTACAAAACTTAGAAACAGACAATGTACAAAAAATAGCAGATATAGTAACAAAAGAAGCTATAGATAACGGCTATGGCATAGCAAAAGATGACATGACAACAATAGTTGCAAAATTTACGAAAAGATGATGAGTTCATCTTTTCTTTTTGTTTAAAATGTGATATAGTAAGCATATACAAAATAAGCTTTGGAAGGAGCAAATATATATGAGCAGGGGAAAAAGATATGATATGGAAGCAAAATTAAATATAAAAAAAGTAATAGCAGTTATTGCATTAATAGCAGTAATTATAATGTTTATTATAGGAATAAAAAAATTACTTATGGCAGATGGTGTTAATGCAAATGCTAAAGTAACTAGTTATTTTCCAGTATATACAAACGAAAAATGGGGAGTAATAGATCAAGATGGAAAAATAATAATAGATCAAGAATATACTGAAATGATTACAATACCAGACACTAAAACAGATATATTCATAATTACATACGATGTAAACTATCAAGAAAATACATATAAAACAAAAGTAATAGATTCAAAAGGCGAAGAAAAATTTGCAAATTACGATTTAGTAGAAGCAATTGAAAATATAGACAAGAATAATAATATGTGGTATGAAGAAAGAGTTTTAAAAGTAAAAAAAGATGATAAATATGGGCTAATAGACTATTTAGGAAAAGAAATACTACCACTTGAATATGATAGCATAGAAAGTATGCAAGGGATAACCAATAGCCTTATCATAAAAAAGAATGAAAACATTGGACTATGTGATAATGAAGGAAATATAATAATTCCAGTGGAGTACAAAGAGATAAAAGGAATAGGAGAAGACTATAAAAACGGATACATTGTAAAAAACAGTGAAGACAAATATGGACTAATAGACTTTACCAAAAACACAATTTTAGACCCAAACTATGAAGAAATAAAACAAGTAGCATCAACTAATATTTTCATTGTAAAAGAAAACGGAAAACTAAAAGCAATAAACAAAGAAAAAGAAACTCTAATAGAAAACAAATTTGATGATATAAAACAAATAAACTTAAAACACCTAATATATGTAAAAGACCAAAAATATGGCATCATGAATGAAAAGCGGAGAAATAAAGATTGAAGCCCAGTACCAAGACTTACAATACGCATTTGGCGATTATTATATAGCAAAAAATAATAACAAATATGGAATAATAAATGTGGAAGAACAAATAGTACTCCAATTTGAATATGAAAAATTAGAATACCAAAAAAAAGCAGGATTAATAATTGCACAAAAACAAAATAACCCAAATATAGAAATATTAGATAATAACCTAGAAAAGAAGCTAGAAGGAACTCAAGTAGAAATGAATACCACAAAATCATACATTAGAATGAAAACTAATAATGAGTATAAATACTACAATTTTAACCTAGAAGAAACAAAAATAGGAAATGTAGGAAAATATCATTTAGCAGAAGATTTTAATTCATACTATTACACAGATGCAGAATAGAGGTCTTTACATAACAATAAAATATTACTTTCTAGGAGTGGACTGCAAAAGACAAATTTGAACAAGAAAAGGTGGAAAAAATGGAACTAAAGACAAAATATCAATATACATACTTTATATACCCATACATAATAAACGAAACAAAATACAACAAATACATACAAAAACTTCTAGAAAACAAAAACATAACACCACGTTTCTTTGAAAAAGAAAAAGATTTAGACATATACGCATACTTTCTCACAAGCATAAAAACATACATGTTTCAAAGTTTTGAATGGGAACAAGAAAAAACAAAAAAATTTAAGAACTTTACAAAAGAAATGCAAACTAACATACTTGCAAAATATCCATGCACAACATTTGAATACAACCTAGAAACATATCTACAAGGAAAAGCAGGAGAAGAAAATGGAATTTTCTTCAAAATTCAAAAAATAGAACTAATATGCTTTAATACAGGAATATGTTTCCTATTAATAAAAACCAACCTAGAAGATAGTGAGGATTTTAGAGACACATTAAACTTCAACTACAAATTCAGAGACATATATTCAGAATTTGCGATTTTAAAGGAATATGAAAATATACGAATACAAACAACGACATTAAGCGATGTAAAGAAAATAAACGACATAATAAAAGAACTAACAGGAAATGTACAAGATGCAAAAAAACTAGACATAAACACAAACAGATTCCTCACATATGCATACACCTGTATAGACCAAGTAGACTGGAATGAAGCAAAACCATTTAGTAATATAGAATTTGAATTCTTTAAATATGCAAACATATTTCCGAGTTCATACAAATCCAACTTCAATAAAAATCATATGGAAATACTTGCAAAATGGAATTTTATACAAACAGGATTTACAAAAGAGGGAATGGCGTTACTAACATCAAATATAGACATACACAACTATACCATATTACCACATGTATATGAAAACCAATACCTATACACCTACATATTAGTACAATACCAGAAGCTATATTTAAAGAAAATAGAAAACGAATTAAAAAACAAAACACCAATAAAAAAAGTTAGAGAAAAGTTTATAAAATTTACAAAAGAGTTATGGATACAAGAAATAACAAATGACGATATAGGAACAAACATATACAAAAAAGCAAGACATGTATCAGAAATAGAAAAAATATATAAAAACATAAAAAACAAACTTGACATAATATATAAAGACGAAAAAATAGAAAAAACAAGTAAAATAAACAAAACAATATTCATAATACTCGCAATATCATTCATACTAAATATAGTAAATTTTATAACATTATTAAAAATAATTAAATAAATTATAGACTAAAAAACAATTCTTAAAGAGAAAGTGTGTATGCATTTATACTAACAATACTCTTAAATATCAACAAAGGGGTTATTGACTAAATTATATAAGTAAAAGGAGACAATATAGTATGCAAATAAGTTTGCGGAACAGATATAATAGAGATAGACAGAATAAAAGAATCCATAGAAACTTTACAAAGCAAATTTGTAGAAAGAATATACACAAAAAGCGAAATACAATACTGTGAAAGTAAAAGAAATGCAAAATATCAACACTATGCAGCAAGATTTGCTGCAAAAGAGGCAGTATTTAAAGCAATATCAAACATAATAGAAAATAAATACAGTATAGATTGGAAAAATATAGAAGTATTAAACGATACAAATGGAAGACCAAAAATAAACTTCATAAATACACAAATAAAAGAACCAAAGCAATGTGATATCAGCATATCACACTGCAAAAAATACGCTGTAGCAAATGTAGTATGTATATTTTAGAAAAATTATTGATTTATCTTTATTTTATTATAATGAAAGAATATCTAGTGTTTTTATAAATTAGGATATGTGGGTATTAAGTATATATTCTATTTAGGAGGAAAAAATAGAAATGAAATTATTTGATTCACATTGTCATTTAGATGATGAAAAATTTTATGAAGATAGAGAAGAAGTTATAAACCAAATTTTCAAAAGTGATGTAACAAAATTAATTAGTGCAGGATATAGTTTAGAATCTTCAAAAAAAGCACTAGAACTTACAAAAAGATATCCACAAATTTATACAGTTTGTGGAATATCGCCAAATGATATTAAAGAAAATGTTGAAAACATAGAAAAAGAAATAAAGCAAATTGAAATTTTATCAAGCAATCAAAAAGTATTAGGAATTGGAGAAATAGGATTAGATTACTATTGGAATAAAGAAAATAAAGACTTGCAACAACATGCCTTTATAAAACAAATAGAACTTGCAAACAAGCGAAACTTACCTATAGTAATACACACAAGAGAAGCTATATCAGATACAATAGAAATCCTAAAAAATACCATAGTAAAAAAAACAGGAGTATTTCATTGTTGTCCACTAAACAAAGAACTAGTAAAAGAAGCCTTAAAGCTAGGATTTTACATATCATTTGCAGGTCCAATAACATTTAAAAATTCAAAAAATGCTGAAGAAATAATAAAACTTGTTCCAGATGATAAAATCTTAATAGAAACAGATAGCCCATATTTAACACCAGAACCAAACAGAGGAAAAAGAAATGACCCCAGAAATGTAAAATACATTGCACAAAAAATAGCACAAGTAAAAGAATATTCAGAAGACAAAGTAGCAGAATTAACATATAACAATGCATGTAAAGTATTTGAAATAAAATAAAATATTTAATAAAATAAAAATTAATGTAAACGAATAAGAAGTATTGATATAAAAATAATATTTTAATTATCATTATAACAGTAAGTAAAATGAAAAATCAAAAAAAAGAGGATTTACAAATATAATAAAAATAGTATTTGCATTTATGGTAACAATGTAAAAATGGAAGCATATTAATATGAATGTAAGGGCGTTATTGGTAAAGAATATCAAATAACGTCTTTTTATAAAAAGTACAAATTTTGGAGTAATATATCTTGATATTCTTCTATATAAAATAAAAAAGAGAAATTAACGTCTAAAAACAAAACAGCATATTGTATATAAAACAGTCAAATATAATTATAATTGACTATTTTATAATACTTATGCGAGGTGACTAATTTATGAAAAAATTTACAAAAATGCATGGGCTAGGGAATGATTATGTTTATATGGATTGCACTGAAAGTGGAGAACCAGATAACATACATACTCTAGCTCGAATTGTAAGTAATAGACATTTTGGCATAGGAGCAGATGGACTAATCCTAATATGCAAAAGCAAAATGTGTGATTTCAAAATGCGAATGTTTAACAATGACGGTTCAGAAGCGGAAATGTGTGGTAATGGCATAAGATGTGTTGGAAAATTTGTATATGACAAAGGACTAACTCAAAAGCAAGAATTAAGCATCGAAACACTAGCAGGAACAAAACTATTACAGCTAAATTTAAAAGAAGGCAAAGTAGAAGAAGTGAAAGTAGATATGGGAGAACCAATATTAGAACCAAAAAAAATTCCAGTAATATCAAAAGAAAGTCCAGTAAAAAATTTGAAATTACAAGCATTAGACCGAAATTTCAAATTTACATGTGTATCAATGGGAAATCCCCATGCAGTAACAATAGTAGAAGACTTACAAAACTTTGAAGTAGAAAAATATGGTAAAATACTAGAAAAAGACAAACATTTTCCAGAAAAAGCAAACATAGAATTTATAGAGATAATAAATGAAACAACAGTAAAAATGCGAGTATGGGAAAGAGGAACAGGAGAAACACTAGCCTGTGGAACAGGAGCATGTGCAGTGGCAGTAAGCACAATCCTAAATGGATACACAAAAAATGATGTAACAATAAAACTACAAGGAGGAGATCTAAAAATAAAATGGAATAAAGAAAACAACCACTTATACATGACAGGACCAGTGGCAACAGTATTTGAAGGAGAATTATAATAATATTTTACAGTTACAATTCACAGCCAATATAACATATTTATATGAATAAGTGCTGTAAAAACCTTCTGTCAGTGCTACGCACTGATACCTCCTTTATTTTGAGTAAATCTTTAGATAAATAACTATTATAAAACCCCTTTACCTAAAGAGTCTATCACCATAGATGACGCTAGATTCTAAAAGACTAATTTGCGATAAGAAATAAACTGCAAAAAAATAAAAAGATAAAAAAGAAAGAAGGAAAAAACAATGATTAAAATAAATGAAAATTACTTAAAACTACAGGATAGCTACTTATTTTCAACAATTGCAAAAAAAGTAGCAAACTACATAAACGAACATCCAGACAGAAAAATAATAAAGCTAGGTATAGGAGATGTAACAAGACCTATAGTTCCAAAGGTTATAGAAGCTATGCACAAAGCAACAGATGAAATGATGAATATAGAAACATTCCGTGGTTATGGACCAGAGCAAGGCTATGATTTTCTAAGAGAAAAAATAGTAGAACATGATTATAAAAAAAGAGAAATATTAATATCAAAAGAAGAAATATTTATATCAGATGGAGCTAAATGTGATACAGGAAACATAGGGGAAATATTTGGTGCAGACAACAAAGTAGCAATTCAAGATCCAGTCTACCCAGTATATCTAGATACAAACATAATGGCAGGAAGAACAGGCACATATAATAAAGAAAAAGACAAATATGAAGGAATAACATATATGAAAACAAATGCAGAAAATAACTTCATACCAAGCTTACCAAATGAAAAAGTAGACATGATATATTTATGTTTCCCGAACAATCCAACTCGGAACAGTATTAACAAAAGAAGAACTTTCAAAATGGGTACAATATGCAATAAAGAACAAATCAATAATTTTATTTGATTCAGCATATGAAGCATTTATACAAGAAGAGAACATACCACATAGCATATATGAAATAGAAGGAGCAAATAAAGTTGCAATAGAATTTAAAAGTTTTTCAAAAACAGCAGGATTTACAGGAGTAAGATGTGCATATACAGTAGTACCAAAAGAGCTAAAAGCATACACACACGATGGAAAAGAAATAAGTTTAAATAAATTATGGAACAGGCGAAATAGTACAAAATTCAATGGAGTGCCATATATAACCCAAAGAGCAGCAGAAGCTGTATATTCTGAGGAAGGTCAAAAACAAATAAAAGAAAACATAAACTATTACTTAGAAAATGCAAAAATTATACAAGAAGGCTTAAAAGAGGCAGGATACGAAATATTTGGAGGAAAAAATGCCCCATACATATGGCTAAAAGTACCAAAAGAATACACATCATGGGAATTCTTTGACTACTTACTACAAAAAGCAAATGTAGTAGGAACACCAGGAGTGGGATTTGGACCAAGTGGAGAAGGATACTTTAGATTAACAGCATTTGGAACAAGAGAAAATACTAAGGAAGCAATAAAAAGAATAAAAAGCATGTAAAAAAGTTGGCAAAAAGTATTTATTTTTCTAAATATTATTCTATAATATAAGTATAAAAAAGAAAAAATGATTAAACCTTTTCCTCATCTTTGTTAGAGTTGAAGTCTTTACTTGGAGTGACTTCAATTCTTTTTCTATGTACACGAATACTATAATTAAACAAGAGCGACTAAATATACCGTAATACCTAATTTTCAGTATAATCACTGAAAATAAACATCTCTATATGAATTAAATGCTGTAAAAACCTTCCGTCAGTCCTGCGTACTGTCACCTTCCTTAAATGAAGGAGGCTTTTGTCTACTATTTATAATAATGGTGTTAGTTTAGAACAGTAAAGTAAAAACACCTTTACTAAAAAAGGGCTCTCTTGCAAGGCTTCGTGAGATTTTCTCTCTAAAATTAGTGTAATACTAATTTCTAGTATTGTAACTATTACAAAATTGTAATAGTTCATGAAATTTCCATGAACTTTACATGGCAAATATTGACAAATAACACCATATAGCATATTATAATATGATACAGTGTTATTTTATTAAATTATAAAATTGCTTACATAAAAAACAAGGAGGAAAAAATGTTAAAAATATTAAGAAATTTAAGGAAATCTTGGGTATCTGTTATTGCAATCGTAATATTACTTTGCGTTCAAGCGTGGGCAGACCTAGAACTACCAAACTATACATCAAAAATAGTAAACATAGGAATACAACAACGGAAAAACTGACTACATATTTACTGCAGGTTTACAAATGCTTGGAATAGCAACAATCAGCATGATATCAGCAGTAATAATAATGCTTTTATCATCAAGAGTTGCAGCAAACTTAGGAAAAAACCTAAGAGAAAAAGTATTTAAAAAAGTATTAGATTTTAGCAAAGAAGAATTTACAAATTTTTCAACAGCATCACTAATTACAAGAAGCACAAATGATATTCAGCAAATACAAATGCTAATAAGCATGTTATTTAGAGTAGTAGTATATGCCCCAATAATGGGAATAGGCGGATTCATAAGAGTACTTGCAAACTCAAACACAAGTATGGCATGGATTATAGGATTTGCAATACTTTGTGTTGTAGCAATAGTACTTATACTATTTGCAGTAGCAATGCCAAAATTCAAAAAACTACAAGAACTAATAGATAAACTAAACCTAGTATCACGTGAAATACTAACAGGATTACCAGTAATTAGAGCATTTAATACAGAAGAAAAAGAAGAGAAAAGATTTGAAATAGCAAATACAAACCTAATGAAAACAAATATCTTTGTAAACAGAGCAATGAGCATAATGATGCCAGCATTAATGCTAGTAATGAATGGAGTAACTCTATTAATAATATGGGTTCGGAGGAATAAATATAGACAAAGGAATAATACAAGTTGGAGACATGATGGCATTTATCCAATACACAATGCAAATAATAATGAGTTTCCTAATGATATCTATGATATCGATAATGTTACCAAGAGCTAGTATATCTGCAAAACGTATAAATGAAGTATTAGAAACAATACCAAAAATAAAAGATATAAAAGAGGCAAAACCATTCGATAAAAATAAAAGAGGAATAGTAGAATTCAAAAATGTATCATTTAGATATCCAGATGCAGACAGTGAACTATTAACAGATATAAATTTTACAGCTGAACCTGGAAAAATAACAGCAATAATAGGTTCTACTGGCTCACGGAAAATCTAGTATAATAAATTTAATACCACGTTTTTATGATGTAACAGGAGGAGAAATACTAGTAGATGGTATAAATATAAAAGAAGTAAAACAAAAAGAATTAAGAGACAAAATAGGATATGTACCACAAAAAGGAATACTATTTTCAGGAACAATAGAATCAAACATAAAATATAGTAATCATGAGATGACAGACGAAAAAATGGAAAAAGCGGCAAGTATTGCACAAGCAGTAGAATTCATAGAAGAAAAAGAAAAGAAATACGCATCAGAAATAGCCCAAGGTCGGAAACAATGTATCAGGAGGACAAAAACAACGTTTATCAATAGCAAGAGCAATAGCAAAAGAACCAGAGATATTTATATTTGACGATAGTTTCTCAGCACTAGACCTAAAAACAGATGCAAGACTAAGAGAAGCCCTATCAGAAATAACAAAAGATAAAACAGTAATAATAGTAGCTCAGAGAATAAGCACAATACTAAACGCAGATCAAATAATAGTACTAGAAGAAGGAAAAATAGTAGGAATAGGAAAACATGAAGAATTGATGAAGTCTTGTCAAACATATGCACAAATAGCACTATCACAATTATCTAAGGAAGAATTAGAGTAGAAAGTACAACAATGTAAGAACATATAAAAACCACTAGTCATGCTAACGCATGACAGATTCTATAAGTTTGAAAACTTTATTTTGCAATAACTTTACACTTTTGACAATAACATAGTACAAACCAGCGTGAAAGAAGTAATATATTTCATTTTCGTAATGAAACCACAAACAGCCAGGAGGCTGGGGAATACCCATGAGTGTTGGGAGTGGTGCAATGAAGAAAAAGAAATATATTACTTCCTGGAAGCGGACAGCAAGCCAAAAAACAAAAAGGAAAGGAGAAACAAATGGCAAATCATAAAAGAGGTCCCATGGGAGGACTAATGGGGCAAGGTAAAATAGAAAAAGCAAATGATTTTAAAGGAACCACAAAAAAGCTAATAAAAAACTATTTATCACAATACAAGTTATCTCTAATAATAGTGTTAATCTTTGCAATAGGAAGTACTATATTTATGGTAGTAGGTCCAAAAATTTTAGGAAATGCAACAACAGAAATATTTAATGGAATAATTAGTAAGTTATCAGGAGGAAATGGAATAAATTTTGAAAAAATTGCAACAATTTTATTAACCTTACTTGCATTATACATAACAAGTGTAACATTTTCACTAATACAAGGATTTACAATGACAAACATCTCACAAAAACTAACATACAAATTAAGAAATGACATAATAGTAAAAATAAACAGACTTCCAATGCAATACTTCGATAACAAAACAAATGGAGAAACATTATCAATAATTACAAACGACATAGACACCCTAAGTCAAAACCTAAACCAAAGCATTACACAAATAATCACCTCCATATGCACAATAATAGGCATACTAATAATGATGTTCTCAATAAGCTGGGAAATGACTTTAGTATCATTAATAATATTACCAATAACCATATTTTTTGTAGCAAATATAGTGGGAAAATCTCAAAAGTATTTTGCAAAACAACAAGACTACCTAGGACATGTAAATGGTCAAGTAGAAGAAATTTATGGTGGACACACCATAGTAAAAGCCTTTAATGGAGAAAAAAAGGCAATAGAAGAATTTGAAAAAGCAAACAAAGAACTATATAAATCAGCGTGGAAATCGCAATTTTTATCAGGGCTAATTCATCCAATAATGAACTTTATAGGAAACATTGGATATGTTGCAGTAGCAATACTTGGAGGATATCTAGCAGTAAACGGAAAAATAACAGTAGGAAACATACAAAGCTTCATACAATATAATAAACAATTTACTCGGACCAATAAATCAAATAGCACAAGTATCAAGTATGCTACAATCAATGGTAGCAGCAACAGAAAGAGTATTCAAATTCCTAGAAGAAAGAGAAGAAGACATAGAAGTAGAAAACCCAATATCTACAAAAGACCTAAAAGGAAATGTAACATTTGACCATGTTCACTTTGGGTATAGCAAAGATAAAACCATAATAAATGATTTTAATGCACAAATAAAGCATGGTCAAAAAATAGCAATAGTAGGGCCCACAGGAGCAGGAAAAACAACAATAGTAAAATTACTAATGAGATTTTATGATGTAAATAGTGGAAAAATTTTAATAGATGGTCATAACATAAAAGAATTTAGTAGAGGAGATTTACGCAAAAACTTTGGAATGGTATTACAAGATACTTGGCTATTTGGAGGAACAATAAAAGAAAATATAAAATATTCAAAACCCGAAGCAAGTGATGCCCAAGTATGTGATGCAGCAAAAGCAGCACATGTACACCATTTCATAAAAACACTACCGAAAGCATATGATATGGTAATAAATGAAGAATCATCAAACATATCAGCAGGTCAAAAACAACTACTAACTATAGCACGTGTAATATTACTAGATCCTAAAATACTAATATTAGATGAAGCAACAAGTTCAATAGACACAAGGACAGAAATAGAAATACAATCTGCAATGGATAACTTAATGAAAGGAAGAACCAGTTTCATAATAGCCCACAGGCTATCAACAATAAAAAATGCAGACATAATTCTAGTAATGGATCATGGAGACATAGTAGAACAAGGAACACATGAAGAGTTACTAGAAAAAGGTGGATTTTACAGTGAATTATACAATTCGCAATTTGAAGAATGTGAAGAATAAGGTAGAGTTAGTTGTTTGAAAATTTAAAATTTTAATGAATCATGTAGAAAAATTGTTACAGTTCATTGAACATAAATATACTTATATGAAATAGTATTTAAGCTCCCCAGTTGCTCTGCGACAGCCCCTGTTATAGGGGCTGTTTAGTAAATACTTTATCTTTAGAATTGTACAACTACATGATTATAATTTATACCACAATTTTTTCTTAATAAACTTATTAAAATCATCAGCATTACCAATAGAAAATCCAGTTTTTTCTAAAATAAAAGAATAATTACTATTAATATATAAATAAAAACAATTTTCTGTTTCGAAAACTTTA
>CAQOYX010000019.1:20762-20980 GCA_948852375.1 uncultured Clostridia bacterium | reverse complement strand
TTTTTCTTGTCTTATTTTTAAACATTACTTGTATAATTCTTGAACAATTAAAAGTCAAATTTTAATTTTACTTGTTTAATTTTTATACAAGCATAAAATAATAATTTTGTTTACCGATTCAATATTAGCACATATTTTTTTAATAAATACAATAACAGTTACTTGTTCAATTTTTAGAAACATATAATATATATTATTTCATCCATACTATAAAACAC
>CAQOYX010000019.1:0-20742 GCA_948852375.1 uncultured Clostridia bacterium | reverse complement strand
TTAAAATTATTAGTTATTGTTTTTATTCCATTTATGCCAGTTATCACAAAATTTATATTCATTTGGTCTATGATTAAATTTGCCACTTGATACTATTTCAATAAAACCATTCCCAACTAACTCTTTAATGGCTGTTTGAAAAGTGGCTTTTGAGCATATATTTTTATAAATTCTATAAGGGTACTCTGTAATAAAATTACCTTTTGCATATAATACCATACCTATGTATATGTCTTTAGATATAGGCTTTAAATTTCTATAAGCATTGCTATTATATAGTGTGCTATAAATCATAACAAATGAATTATCTCCAATTTCGCCTTTCCATAATTGTTTATTTGTTCTTTTTGAATTTTCTTGTTTTTTCAATTTTGCAATATCTTTTTCCAATTTTTCTTTTTCTGCTTGTTTTTCTGCAATTATTTCTTTATTACTTCTTTTATTTTTATTCATGTCAGCAACTTAAACACCTCTTTTCGTTATTTCTTAAAATTAATGTATTAGATATATACTTTTATATGTTTTAATAATTTTGTCTTAAAATAAGCAATGTGTTTATTCTATGGAATTAAAAAATAGGGTTTAAACACGTTCTTTAACTCTTCCTTTTGCTTGTCCTATAATATTTGTTTTTGATAAAATTTGCCTTACTTTTTCTTTATCTTCAAAACTAGCTTTCCATATTGCACCTACTAATTTTTCTTTTACATATTGTTTTTTGTTAGGCTCTCCAAGTTTCTTTAATAGCCTTTCATAAGTAGCCTTTTTATTGGTTTCGACAATAACTTGTCCTAAACAAAAATTAACCCATATATGTGTTTCCGCTTCTTCATTGCAAGTAGGACAAAATTTTTCTTTTCTCACTTTTACACCTTCTTTCGTTTTGGATTTTTCATAATCAATTTTATTGTGTTTTTAAATTTTTTTCTTCCTGCTCTTGAATCCATTTATCAATACTATTTTTACTAAAATTAAGTTTGCTTCCGTATTCTCCATACAGGAATTTGTCCGTTTCTTACTAATTTACGAATACTTGATACATTACAACCTAGATATTTTGCTACTTCTGGAACAGTCCATATAATATTTTCTTTTTCCATAATGTCAGCCTCCTTTCATAAATTGTTATATACGAATTATCACAAAACTATTACATTTAATTTAATTAGTTTTGTAATATGCTATATTATACGTTTAAAAAAATAAAAATTGTTGATTTTTACTTTTATATTACTTTTGTCTTACTTTTCTTTTACATTTCTTTTACTTTCAAATGAAAAAACAGCCCTTAAACGTTTATATATTAAGCATTTAAAGACTTTTTAAATTATAACACCACTTCTATTAGTACATTGCTAATATGTTTTATATAAAATGCAAAATTACTGCATTGTAAAAATAGCCCACTTTTTGAAATAGAAGCGGTTGTAAGAATAGCAAGAATTTTTTTAATGGAATTGAAAATTAATTTTAATGGAGTTTTAATGGAGTAAAGCAAAATATTCTATGATAATTTATAATATTTTGAGATAAGCAAAAAAATAAATACTACCTTTGAAAGATAGTATTTACAACACTTTGAAATAAATTAAGATATTGTATGATAATCTACAATATCTTAAAAAAATTATAAAATTTGGTGCAGATGAGCAAATTTTATTTGCCATCTTTTCTACTTATATCAAGTGTTTTCAAATTTCCTATTTCTGTCCCGACATTGTCGGGAATATATTTTCTATCAAATTATTTATTATTATCTTATTCTTTTATCGTATTATTTTCAAATATCTTTTCATATTTTTCATTCATCTTTTGCATATATTCTGTATATTTATACATTTGATTTTTCTGATGGTAATCAAATATATCTCCATAAATATTTATTGTGGTTTGAATATTAGCATGTCCTAGCACTTTTTGAAGTGTTGCTAAATCCATACCTGCTTCAATACATCTAGTTGCAAAGGTATGTCTTAACATATGAACATTAACATCACTTGTCTTTTCATTTACATAGTGGACTCCTTTTGTTTTAGAATTTTTTCTGTGTTTAGTCATAATCACTTTTATTCCAGCGTTTTTACAAATTCGCTTGAAGGCACTATTAACTTGACTATTTTCATATATCTTGCCATCTTTTCGAAGAAATAACATATTTCTTTTATTTGGTGTCATCTCATTAATTGCCCTTTCTGCAATTTCTTTTGAGTTCTTATCCAAATGCAAATTTCTTTTCCCATTTTTCGTTTTAGTAACATTTCCAACAATTCTTTTTCCACTTTTATTTTTAGTAATTGTTTTATTGACACTAATTGTTCCATAATCTTCATCAAAATTAAAATCATCTGTAGTTAATGCTAATACCTCTCCAATTCTCATACCAGTATATAATGCTAGTAATAGCATATTGTTATATTGTGTATAATGAGATTTCATATATTGAATTAATATATATTCTTCTTTTATTGTAAATGCTACAACATCTTTATCTTCTTTATGACTCTTAGGCTTTTCTATTGGATCAATGCTAAAGTCTAAAGCAATTTCTTTATCTATAAGATGTTTTTTATAAGCTAAATCAAAGGCATTTTTTATTATGCTATATTCCTTTGATATAGTAGAATTAGATTTGTGTCGTTCTGATTGTAGAAATTTTTCGATTTCATTTCTAGTTACATTTTGAATAGGCTTAAACATAAAATTATATGCACTACAAGCTTTTATTGTTTGCATATTCCTATTATAACCAGAGCCATGAGTTGCTGAAAGTTTATATTTGTTTTCTTCAATTTCTTTAGCAAGTTCAATAATTGAGACTTCATTTGGTGTATAAATTGTTTCTTTAATTCCTTCTTCTTTGTTTTTTATATATTGTGTTTTCAACTTTTCTAAAACAACTTCTTCAGTTTTTCCAGAAAATGATTGCCTAATAGCTTTTCCTGTATTTGCATTTATTCCAAGTTTTAATAGTCTTCCTTCATATTCATCATAAAAATTAAATTTATCACATAAAGAGTTATCACTGCAATTCTTGCATTTATTACATCTCTCCATAGTTTCTTTATTTCTACGATTTAAACACAAATTTTTATGATTACAATTTTCACATATAGGACAAATGCTTTTCTTTGGATTCTTTATAAATTTTTTTCTTTTTCTAATCGTAATAACATAGTCGATACCTTCGACAAATTCTTTCTTCTTGCTCATTTTTACTCCCTTCATAAAAATTTAAAGGGAATGTCTTGCAAGTAATTACTTACTTGTGCTATAATAATTTTGTGAGTTTATAGGGAAGACATTCCCTTGTACTTAGTAGAGGTTTAGAAGTGCGATTTCTAAATCTCTTTTGCTTTCTAACAAATAATATGTCTAGAACTCATATAATTGGCTAAAGCATTTGCTTCAATTCCAAAACCTCTGCCATATTTCTGTGCTGGAAAATCAGCTCTGTGAAATAATTCTAAACATTTTACTCTACCAATATGAAACATTTTGCAAATATCTTTTGTTGTATAAATTATTGGCATAGGCTTTTCTTTAATTCTTGTTTCTCCCATTAGCAATTCCTCCTTTCATTGTTGTTAAATTTCTCAATTTCTATTGCATAATTCTTCGTTTTGTAGTATTATTATAATAGGCAGTGAGAAATTTTACTTTTGATTTGCATTGTTATTATACTAAAGGTATTTTAGGATGTCAATACAATTTATGAAATTTCTAAAATTTCTCACAAAATATTTTTTGAAAGGAAAAATATTAATGAATAATAAAGCTGATTTATCTAACGAAAAAGGCTTTTACATATGGTTTGATAAGAATAATAAAAAAGAATATTATACTACTACTTTAACATTATACAATTCTAAAATTGGTACTAGTAAAAGCTCTAAATATTCTTACATATATTATACTGATAGTTTCTTACCTAAGGTTTCTCCTAAAAGAAATAGAGCTGAATATATAAAAAATGCTTTGAAACCAAAACCTCTAGATTTGTATAATCCTTATGAAGAACGATATGGTATGCTTTTAATAAATTTCTTAAATGCTAGATTAGATGATTGGAGACATGCCTATAAAGATTTTATATATGCTTATGGACTAGGAATTATAGAAAAATATTCTAGTAAAAAAATGAGATTATCATATACAGATATAAATTCATTTATAGCAAATGCAAAAGGAATTTTTGAAAGTGCTCAAGTAAAGCTATATGCACTTCAATTAGAATTAAAAGAATGCGTAGATTACATATATAATTTAAATGGAAATGAAGAAGATAAAGAATATGAACCATATACAAAATTTCAAGCATATTCGTTAAAACATAATTTAATAAATAAACATACACAAAATACAGAAGTATTATTAAATTCTTTGAGTATTTTTAAAAATGATTTTGTTTCTGCTAAATTAAGTGACCTTACACAAGGGATAAATGGCATAAACATGCAAAATGGTATTAAATACTCAAGTAGGTATTTAGATAATATTTGTTTTATAGTTTTAAGTGAATTGGTAAATAATAATATAACAATTAAAACTTGTAAACATTGTGGCAGATATTTTATTCCAGTAAATAGACAAGCTGAAGTTTATTGTGATTTAGCTCCTCGTGCTACAAATGGAAAGAAATGTAGAGAATTGGGAGCTCGTACTACATATGCTAAAAATGTTAAAGAAGTTGATGGTCTTTTAATTTATAGAAGAACATATCAAAAAAGATTAATGGAATTAAGTAGAAATCCAAACACTTCAGAAAAAGATAAGAAGAAATTTAATGCATGGAAGAAATCTGCACAAGAAAAGATTAAAGAATTTAAAAAAGAAAAAATTACTGAAGAACAGCTAAAAACTTGGATGGAAGAAAATAAAGATTTCTAAAAACAAAATTTCCCGACCACTTTTTATATATTTATGTATGAAAGTGGTCGGGAATAATTGTTATTTGATATTTTCAATAACATGTTCTACAATTTTCTTATGCCCATCATAGTTTGGATGTAATCCATCAATAAAATCAGTTTTCGCTAATACATCTTGCATTGTAATATACTTAATTTTATTGTTATTACATAATTCTTTTAATTCTGCATCATAATCTAAAATAAGTTTTAAATCTCTATCATACTCTGAAATAATATCATTATCATAATACTTGTTAGGTTTCCACAAAAATTTTTCATCACTTTCTATTCTCGTTAGTCCTAGAATTACCAAATTACACTCATTATCTGTAACAATTTTTGCAATTTTTCCTACATTTGATTTGTACTGTTCTATATTATTTTTAGGCTCTCCATTAAAAATTTGGGTATCATTGACACCAATCGAAAGTATAACTGTATTTGTAAATTCTTTATGCATAAATGATTGTAATATACTATTAATTTTGTTTAATATATCTGAACTTGTAGCACCAGGAAAACCTGCTATATGCACATAGTTATTACATACTTTGGAATCATCTTTATTGATAATATAATTTTTAAGCATTGTAGCCCATCCACAACTTTCAAAATCTCCAATTCCATATGTAATGCTATCTCCTATAATAATATAATTTGTATTCATCAATAATGCCTCCTATTAATTTCATTTTATTGTGTCTTTTAATGTATTCTTTAAAACTTATTCATTATTTTGCCAATTTTTCTTAGAATATCACTTTCATAGATTTCATTAAAATCTTTAAAATCAAATCTAGAGATTCTCTCATAATAAGCATATCCTGTTTTTCCACTATTAAATGCATAATTACTAATTTCTTGTGCTATTTTAGAGAATAATATATTTATTTGTTTTATTACTTTTATTAGTTCTCCAGCATATATTCTAATAAATTCATCATTTACTTTAAACTCAATATCAAATAAACTCATTGTACCTGTACCAGAAGATTGATATTTTACATCATGCATTTTATGCTCATATTTATTTCTTATTTTTCTAATTTTATTAAGAGTTTCTTTGTGTATATTTAATATGGTTTGATAATCATCTTTTATATATGGTATTTCAGTTTGATATTCTAATAATCCATTGTTATTGTCAATCATTAAATCTTGTTTTTTATTATCATAAGAATAAGGGATTAATCTAGGAATATCTTGTACTATATCTAATGTTAATTTTTCAAATTCCGAAAATCTATAATAAAATATCTCTGCACCACATAATCTTATTAAATTTTGATTCATTATATATAAAGTTTCAAAATACCCACTCATTGCATTTGCTATTTCTCTGTTCATATTTATTCTCCTAATAAAATTTCTTGGTCGTTTTCTTGGTCGTTTTCTTGGTCGTTTTTTCGACCAAGAAATTATTTTAAAATTTTCCAACTTCCTTTTTTGGTAGAACCTTCTCTTTTTATTATATTATTTTCTTTCAATACAGCTATATGATATTTTACTTTTTCTCGTGATATATCAAGCGTTTCAGCCATTTCCTTTTGAGTAACCTTAGAGTTATTTTTAATTAATGAGATAATTTTATCTTGAATTTCACTTAATTGTTTTTGGTAGTTTTCTTGGGTAGTTTCTTGGTCGTATTCAAATGGGTTTTCTTTATATTTAAATGATACTCTTAAAAAATGATCCATAAATATAAAACAACTTTTATCATAAGCATCTAAAATTCTTAAAACTCCAGAACCAATATTTTCAATTAAATCAACATCTTTAAATACTCTAATAAGTTCTTTATTTCTTGGAGCAGTAACACCTTCTAAAAATTCTTCTTGTGATAATTCTTGTGGAAGTCCACCTCCAGATGTAATTTCAATTCTATCAGAATATAATTCAATTATTGGAGAAGTATTATATGTGTAATCGCTATGAACAATAGCATTTATAACGGCTTCCTTTAATGCTTTACTATCAATCATTTCAACTTCTTTTCTACCTTTATATTCAATTTTTGCATATACTGTATTTTCAGAGACTAATCTTTCCAAAATTCTATGTGTTGCAGTAATTATACAGCAATAACCATATTCATGATTCTCTATCAATTCTAATTTATTTGTTCCTAAATATTTAACTAATTTTATAGATATATTATTTTCATCTGCAAGTAAATAAGCATTATAATTATATTTTCCTTCATCTGTTAGAAGATTTAGATTTTTTGCAAAATTATCGTTAAGTTTCATTCCGTTTTCTTCATAATATATTTTTAATTGCCTAAAGCTCAAGTCTTGTCTAGGAGATTCTATTTCCTTTAAAGAATTTTTGACACGTCTAGCATACATTTCATCAATCATATCAAAAGTCATTCTTTCTTTACTACTGCCAATTCTAATATAACAACCTTCTGGAGTCCTTCCTTTTTTTCTTAAATAATAAGGTTTTTCCGTTCCACTTGAAATAACTACTTTTATAACTTCTTTATCATCTATTGTTTCCACAATTACATCAAATAATCCTAAAGTAGAAGGTTGTATGTTATTTTTTATTCTATCTTTTATTTGCAATTGTGTTAAATCTATATCTTGTATTCCAACAGCTTGCCCATCTTTTCTAACTCCAACATAAATAATTCCACCTTCTTTATAGTTAAGAAAAGCAATTACTTCTTGTTCAAAATCTTCATTTAGTTGTTCTTTATTTTCTATACGGTTTGTTTCAATGTTCTTCATATTGTAAATCCTCCTAACATTTAAAATTATAAAATAAATTTTACTTAAAATCAACAAATCTTGTAAATTTATGGTATAATCACTTTGAAGGAGAAGAATCATGATAGAATTTAGAAAAGTTGATATAAATGAAAAAGAAAACTTACTGCAATTAATGAATGAAGTTTTAGACAATTTAGAGAGAAAAGATTTTTTTATGCCATTTACAGAGGAAGAATTGAAAGATATATTTAATCAAAACAAAATACTAACATTTGGTGCATATGATAATAATAAAATTGTTGGTATGTCTCAATTATATTTGGATCAATCATATGTAAATGAAATTAAAAATATGCTAAATATCAAAAGTGATAAAGTTGCAGAATTAGGTGGCTATCTAGTATTATCTAACTATAGAAACAAAGGTATAATGAAACAATTAGAAACTATATTAATTCAAGAAGCTAAAAAATTAAAATATGAATATATCGTTATAACAGTTCATCCAGAAAACATTGCCTCAAATAAAGCCACAGAATATACTGGAGCAAAAATTGCAAAAGTCACTAAGTTTGGAGAATATTTAAGAAATATATATTTATTAGATATAGGAGAAAAAAAGAATGATTAAATCAATATTATCAAGTAAAGTTGAAATAAGAAATAATGGGCTTAATGGTAAGGGCATTTTTGCAAAAGAATTTATTAAAAAGGGTGAAATGGTCTTTATTAAAGGAGGACATCTTTTAACTAGAAATGAAATTTTTTCTACAGGTGTAATCAATAGCTATTTTCCTATTAGTGATGAATATTTTTTAGGAGCAACAAGCAAAGAGGAAGAAAATAATATAAAATTATTTGAAAATCATTCTTGTAATCCAAATTGTGGATTACGAGGAGAAATAACATTTGTTGCTATGAGAGATATTATCAAAGATGAAGAATTAACAACGGACTATGCTTTTATAGACAATGAAGATTATCAATTTGAATGCACTTGTGGTTCTAAAAATTGCAGAAAGGTTGTTACAGGATATGATTGGAAAATAAAAGAACTACAAGATAAATATTATGATTATTTTGCACAATATTTAAAAGAAAAGATAGACGAGATAAGAAAGGATTCTATGAGTTATGAATAAAGAATATATAATTATTACTACTACTTTTGATAATAAAAGTTATTTAGATTGGATTGAGGAGAAAACAAAATGAGAAATGTAATTATTACAGGTGCAGCAAGTGGAGTTGGTAAAGCTGTAGCTGAAGTATTAAAAAATGAGAATTTAATACTAGTTGATATTGATGAAAAAAATTTATTGAAAGTTGCACAAAAATTAAATAAGGATTATTATATTTGTGATGTAAGTAAAGTAGAAGCAATAGAAAAACTTCTTTCACAAATCAAAGATAAAAAAATAGATTGTTTAATAAATTGTGCAGGAATGTGGATTTCTGGAGATATGTCAAAGACAGAAGAACCACCATATAAAGAAATGAATGAATTGAATAGAGTAAAAAAAGTTATTGATACTAATATATTTGGTACAATCGCAATGATAAAAAGTATATTCCCTATAATGAAAAAACAAGGATATGGACAAATAATTAATATCAATTCTCAAAGTGGTGTAATGTGTGAACCACCATTTCCTATATATAATGCATCAAAAACTGGAACAAATGCTTTTAGAAAAGCTATTCAAAATGATTTAGCACAGAATAATATAAAAATAACTGATGTATGTCCTGGATTAATTCAAACTAATTTCTATAAAAGAGCAAATAATGAATTGCCAAAAGAAATTATGGATACTGGCTTAACACCAGAAGATGTTGCTAATACTGTAAAATTTGTTTTTGATCTACCTCATGAAATTACAATTCCAAGTATTGAGGTAAGACATATAAAAAATTATTAGAGGAGTAAGTATGAACTTAGATATACTATGTGATGAAGAGGGCTTTGTAATTTTACAATGTCTATTATGTGGAGAATATTTTAAATTACTAGCTACTGATATAAATGATGAAAGCCATATTAATATTTGGTGTCCTTATTGTGGCTTAAATGGAGAATCTTTTGTATCTGAAGAAGTAGCAAATATAGCATTAAAAATGGCAATGAATGAAATGAATAATATTATATTTGATTCATTTAAGGATTTAGAAAAAAGTACTAGAAACAACAAATGTTTAAAGTTTAAAGGTGGAGAAAAAACAAATATAGAAAATATAAGCCCAATTAAAGTAGGAATAGATAATTTAGAGAAGAAACATTATAAATGCTGTGGTGCAGTAGCGAAAATCAAACCATTGTCAATTGAATGTGGAAGTTACTGCCCGATATGTGGAGGTATAGATTATGAATAATAGCATAACAAAAAAAGAAATTAAAAATTATAGTAGGGATTTTAGAACAATAGCAAATAGGACTTTGAATAGTGACTTTGATGTTTTTGATGATAATTTAAAAAGACTGATATATCATATTGATAATAATCCTATTATTAGTGAATTTATAAATTCTTGTACGAATGAAGAAGATTCATTTGATATAAAAAATGATATAGAACAAGTATCTAATGGATATGGAGAATATTATTTTGATAGCTTTATTGAGGACGAAAAAGAAGTTTCTTATACATATCAAATATTAAAATATATAACAGAAAATAATATAAACTTTAGAAGTTATGTTTATCCATATTCAACTTCAAATAAATATCAAGACAAAGTTAAGGGGTTTAACGATAAATTTATTTTACCATTTGTTAATGCTATAGATGGTAATTTTGAAAGGATTTGTGTCGAAATGGGATTTGATGAAGAAAGTAAATATAATATAACTATAAATGGTGGACAAGTAAATATAGCGAAAGATAATTCAGTGTTAAATGCAACTCAAAATAATAATTTTGAATTAAATGATTTGATTTCAAAATTGAAAGATACTTTGGAAAGAAATGGTATTGAAGAAGATTTAAAAAATGAAATAATAGATAATGCTGAAGGAATATTGGAAGAAGTTAATAATGAAATTCCTAGAAAAGGTAGATTAAAATCATTTATAGAGGGTCTTAAAGAAAGTGCAAAATTAGTTCCTGGAATAATTGAATTAGGTGCAAATATTACTGCAATAATTAGTTTTGTACAACCATTAATACAATAGTAGATAAGAAGGCTGTATTCAGCTCTCTTATCTAACTTTATCTTTCTTCTTTTTCTCTTGTCCTTTTTCAAATTGCTCCTTTTCACTTTCCAACTTTTGATGAAGTTCAAATTTTTTAATTTTCTCAAGCCTTTTTAAAATATTATCACAATATTTTATTTCTTCAGCAAGTGGTGTAATCTTTTTAGATATTTCTATAATCTCATTTTCAATAGATTTCTTTTCATCTTCTGTTTTAGCTCTTTTATGCTTTTTCCAAAAATTTTCTCTTTCACTTTTTAGTGGGTTAATCTTTTCATAAACTGATTTTTGATACTCAAGTAATTCTTGTTCTGTATTAATATTATTTTTGCATACAAATCTAACTTGTTTAGAAAATTCGTCCATTTTCTTAATTGCTTGTATTAATTCTGGTGTCATTTTCGTTATATTAGATTTTGAGACATTTTCTGTATTGATACCTAGTAATTTCTCATAATGAAAAATTAAATATGAAATAGAGGCTTTAAATTGCAAATGTTTTTGTTTTTCATTATTATATCTTTCATAAGACCTATTGAATAATAAATATGGCTCTGGAGAATATGGATATTCGGGTTGTGTTTCTAATATTCTTTTATAAATACATTCTTTTGAATAATTATTTCCAAACTGTCTTTCAATTCTTGTGTTTCGTTTATATGGCTCTCGCCTAATAGATAATGTATTATTTTTATCAGTAATAATATAATCTAAATCTTGTAATATTTTAATAAAATCGTTATAGTCTTTAGCATTTGCTATTGCATAATCTATACTATCTTTCATAAGTTCCTTATATAAGCTACTTGTAGCATATTTATTGTATTTTTCTTCTTGTTTCAAAACACTTAACCCATATTCTTCACAAAGTTTATCTGAAGTTTTTCTCATAGTAGCATAGTCTTTCTTTGTATTACAAAATCTTTTTCCATCTAAAAATGAAACGGAATTTAAAACAAAATGGGTGTGTAGATTGTCTGTGTTTAGATGAGTAGAAACTACTACTTGAAATTTATCTCCCCATAGTTCTTCAGCAAGTTTAATTCCAATTTCATGTGCTTGTTCTGGTGTTACTTCTCCTTTTACAAAAGATTGTACTCCATGAAAACATTGTATTCCAGTTGTCTTGAAAAATTGCTTTTTAATATTTCTCATTTCTTGTAGAGCAGTATCAGGCATACAATTTATGCCTGACACATATAATTTTTCTTCTGTCTTTTCTCCATTAACTGCATATTCTATTGTATTATCTAATCTATCTTTTACTTTCCATATTTTTGTTACTGCCATAATCAATTACCACCCACTAATATTCTTTTCCTTTTGAGGTATAAGATAAACTTCTTCTAATGCTAGTATAAAATTTTGTATTTGATTTAATAAAGGATTGATTTTATCTTCTCTCATATAACCTTGATATCTATTATAAGTTCTTGCCATTTGATTTAAGTTTGTCGCCATACCTCGAAGTTGTGAAAGTATCTCATAAAATTTTTCATCTGGTTTTTCTTTTAGCTGATAATCTAAAATTATTTTTCTAAAAAATTCTGATTTATTCAAGCCAGACCTTTTAACTTTCTCATTTAGAATTTGGTTTTCATCTTCATTTAAAAACACATTGATTTTTATATTTCTATTTCTCATTTTTCATCTCGCTTTCTTTTTTTTCTTATTAGGGTTTGGGACTTGTCCCATTCCTGTCTATATTTGTGGCGTGAGTACAAATACGTTGCTTGCATATTCAAGAAATCTAATAAGTACTCACTCACAAAATAAATCTAATCTTTAAGAAATTATGCCTTAATTAAGCCTAATTCTTTTAAATAAATGTACATTTCTTTACCACCTAAAATAAAGATTTCTTTTTCCTCAATGTTTGAAATTTGCATATAAATTGATACCAATTTTTGTAACATTTTTGATTCAGTTTTTGTTAAATTTAATTCCATTTGTTCTTCAAAAATCAATTGCAAATTTGGAAATTCATCAAGTATTTTATAAAAGTTTTCTTTCAATTTTTTGTATTTTAAATTGTTGTTTTTTAGTTCTTCTTTTGTAACTTCTATTAAGTTATATATTTCATCTAATTCAATATTATTTATCCATGATTCTTCCATAACACATACCTCTTTCTATACATAAATTAACTCATTAAATATAATTTCTTCTGCACGATTTTTAATGTTATTCATTCTGTGAACCCATTCCATTTGATTATTAGCTTTTAGTTCTTCAGTTATATTTTCTTGTTCTGCAAATTGTTTCATTAGTAAAGTAAACCTTTCATTTGCTGTCTTATCTATTTCTAATAAATGACTTCTTAATTTATTTTCAGTCCATAAAATTGTATATTCTACTTTTTTATGCTCTAGCAAATACTTTAATCTTAATTTTCCATATTTACCAAGTTCATTAGGGTTTACACTAGCTGAGTCAACCAAATTTGGAAAGTAATAATCACCTTTTCTTATATATTCAATTCCAGTTTTCTCATCTATAAATCTTTCTTTTAATTCTTTATCTTTCATATCTAACTTCTCCTTTTTCTAATTTTCATACAAATTATTTGCATATAAAAAGTCTAAATCATCATAATGTCTTTGCTCATAATTTTGATAGCTGTTTTTATTTCCTCTATTGTTATATTTATTATTGTTATAGTTTGGTCGTAAATTTTCCGTGTCGTGAGTCGTAGATTTTACGATTCGGGACTCGTAATTTTTACGAATCAATTGTATAAGCTTTTCATCATGGTCTATTTTTCCAACATAAATTAAATTAGGCTTATTAGCTCCTTGCTTTTTCTCGTTTATTAGCTTACATTCTTTTAATTGATTGAATGCTTTTGTAACAGTTTTATCAGATAAATTTAATCTTTCTTGAACTTCTTTTCTTGTAAATATTAGAAAAACTTTTTCTTCTTCATCAAACCAATTATTTCTAGCTGATAATGTTAGTCTATTTAATAAAAAGCCATAAAGGATTTTACTATCTGAATTTAACTTATCTTTATAGTTGGGATTGAAGAATAATTCCATTGGTATTTGATAATATAAATGTTCAAAGCATTCATTAGCTTTATAAGGTATAAATTCCATTTTTCATCCTTTCTGATAAATGAAATAGGAATAATAATAAATAAAGGGAGTATTTTATAGACTTATCAAAGATTAAAAAATTTCCCGACATGCAATCCCGACATTTTATATATATTTTAGGGTATTTTTTAGAACTTTTTAAAACTGTTCCAAAGTACTTATAAAAAGTAGGATTTTGCCGAAATTACGCAAAAAAATACAGGTTAGAAATTTGTTTCCTAACCTGATATTTTGGTGCCTTAGCGAAGGACGTATACGAAAAATGCCTTGCACAAAAACACCTTATTACCCGTTTCAAAATCAGTTATGGCAATAGTTTCAAAGATATGTATACCCACATCGGTGTTTTTTTGTCTATTACTATGTTTTTAATTTAACATAATTTTTTAGTTTTTGCAATACCTTTTGAAAAGAAATCTGCCACCAGTGGCAAATTTCACATTTTAATCTATATAATAATTAATGATAGGTAATTCTTCAAATTTAACACTATAGTTTACATTTTCATCTTTTACTTTATAGTCATTACTTTTCATAACACCAATATATAACAATATTCTAATAATTTCATATAGTGGAGTATCTAACAAAAATAAGCATTCTAAATTAGATTCAATTATAGAAATAAGATTCTCTTCATCAATTTTTATATCATTGCAAATCCTTTTTACTTCGAAAACATCATTTTTAGTAATATAATCATTATATGTTTGTATTTCATTTTCATCTAACACTATTAAATGTAAATCATTTAAATAATATTTATCTGAATAATAGATTTATTAAAAACAAAATTATAATTTTCAGCAATAATATCAAAAAAGTGCTTTAAATTTATTATTAAATCTTCTTTAGAATACCCTGTTCTAATACATTTAACTTCCTTTGGAAAATCCTCTTTACATTTTACTATATTCTTCTTATTCCATATTCTTCTTATAGTATTCTTTTTACGTTTCTGTAACTCTTGTATTGACAAAAAACTTAATTGTATTTTTTTATCTTCTCCATTATCCAAAAATTTTAGAGGAACATTTGGATTAGTTTTATTAAGATATTTATTTAATAATTTTATTTCATCATCATTAAATTGTATAAGAGGGTTAAAGAGTAAGAATTTGCCAGTCAAATTATATGTAGGTGTAAGAAAAGCAACAGCATTACTTACATTTGACAAATCTTTCGTTTTTATTATTTCTTCATAAAATAATTCTAAACCATTTATAAGATTAATTACATTATTGATTTTTTCCTCATCTTTATAATATGTATATGGTCTATTTTTATCCTCTAATACTTTAATATTCATTGTTAGTTTATCTAAAAAACTAAACACAATTTCATTCAATATGTCATCTGATAAATTTTTCACAAGAATTGGTTCTTTTAAATAATATTGTTTTTTTACTTCTTCTATCCATTCATTAATATAGGCTTCTAATGTAATGCTTTTTTGAAAATTAATAGACATATGCATATAATTTAGCCTAGGGTCAAATCTTTTTATTAAAGTATCATTCTTTCCATATGTAATGAAATAAATGCCAATTGCAGTTTGCTTTTGAAACTGATTATATGATATTCCAAATTTCCATACATATCTAAAAAATACATCTTTAATATGTTTTAATTCATTATCAAATATATTATTTAATCTATCAACTTGCATTTGTATCTCAATATATTCTGTACTATATTCATCTATATTTGATGAAATCAAACTTTTGTTAGCATCTTTTTTATCTATTATTTCACAAAGCGAATCACAATAATCGCTTATCTTTTCTATAAAATTATTTTCACTATATAAATCTTGATCATTAAAATATATTGTCTTTTTTTCTTGATTTCCAATATTCAAGCTTTTTGCATATTCATTTGAAATTAATTTCCAAAATACCCTGTTTGTTTGCTCATCAACCAAAAATAATACAACTGGATTAAATGTAATATGCTCTAAAACTACATTGAAAGCTTTAGTATCACAACTATAAGAATACTGTTTTTTCAAATTATATTTTTCTGGTAATGTTTTTACTTGTATTTCAATATGAATCCTTTCAAAACCATTTTTATCTATTATTACTACTTTACCATCTAAATTTGCTATTTTATCAGCTTCAGTTGCTCTTACCTTAATCCTATGATTTTTCTCTGCAATTTCTCTCAAAATTGTTATTGATTTACTTTCTTTAAAGTCATTTTCTGTTACTTTTCCTAAATTTATTTTACTATCTAATTCTTTCATTTTTTCCTCATACAATCTATATTTGAAATTTGCCACTGGTGGCAAATTTCAGAATACTAATCATTTTCTTCTTCAATTTCCTCATTTGGTAATTTTTTTTATATATAAATTTAATTCTTCTTCCGTTGGCAATTTCTCCATTATTTCTTTTGGAATAACATTTTTTACTTTATATGAAGCTACTCCTATTGGTGCATTTACACTTTTTAAAGACCATTCAACTGTTAGTTTATCTTTATCTTCGCAAAGTAATAATCCTATCGTTTCATTGTCTGTTTCCTTTTTCAATGTTTCATCAACTGCCGTTACATAAAATCCTAATTGTCCAACATATTCAGGTTTAAACTCTGTATTTTTTAATTCTACAACCACGAAACATCTTAAATCCAAGTGATAAAATAATAAATCTATATAATAATCATTATCATTTGTTGAAATTTTATATTGATTTCCAACAAAACTAAAGCCCTTTCCTAATTCAAGCAATACATTCTTTATTCTTTCTAACATTGCATTTTCAATATCTCTTTCTTTTGCTCTTTTTCCTATATTAGCTAATTCGAAAATATATGGATCTTTTATCATATCTCTTGCAAATTCGCTTTGTGCAATAGGTAGCTTATCATTAAAATTTGTCATTTTCTCTGGTAATGCTTGTCTTTCATATAATTCTAAATCAATTTGATGGCTTAATACAGTTTTAGACCAACCATTTTCAATAATTTGCTTAGCATACCAAACTCTTTTATCAATATCTTCAATTTTATCTACTAAAACACAATTTTGTGACCATGATATTATTTCTAATTCTTCTGGTATACTAGCTAAATCTTTATATGCTTCATATACTTTTCTCATTCTTGCTAGATTACGAGCTGAAAAACCCTGTTCATCTGGAAAATCTAATTTTAATGCTACTGATAATCTATTAATAAAATTATTCCCATATTTAGCATTATCACTAATTATTTTTCCAAGCCTTAAATAAAAATTAACAACTTCTTTATTAGCTTTTGAAATGATGTTATATCTTGTATCCAAAATATCTTTTTCAATATCTTTTACAATTTTTACAAAATCATCATCTAATAGTTCAAGTTCATTTGACATATTATTTATCTCCTTTTAAATTTTTTCTATAAATCTAATAACTTACATTGTTCCTTATACCAAGCAGGAGTGCATATCATAATTATCTTGCAATTTCCATTCCAATAGTAAATTTCTTCTTTTTCTATTAGAATTACATCATCTTTTTCAAAATTGATACTTTCATCTTTCTTATTGAGAGTTCCATTTCCCTCTAGTATATAACAAATTTCTTTGCATTTTTCATTAGTAGATATCCTTTTTCTGGATATCTACCACTAATTGTATTTATACA
The DNA here is from genome assembly GCA_948852375.1 of uncultured Clostridia bacterium. The sequence goes on along the minus strand of CAQOYX010000019.1, from coordinate 3,192 downwards.
AAAATCAATGTCTTTATCCTTTAACCCTATTGAATATTCTAATAATTTACTTGTATCACTATTTTTTATTATTTGTGCATCACTAGATTTTACTCTTTTCATTTCTTACCTCTTTAAATATAATTTACTATATCTTCAAATGTATCATATCCACTTTCACTATTTATATGTCCTGCATTCGGTATTAAAACTTGTTCTGTTGCAATAGTATCTACAAATTCCTTTTCCACTTCATATTTTACATATGGATCATTGTTTGAATAAAAACATATTATTTCATTTGCATATTTTTTCACATCTTCTAAGTTGTCAAAATACATTGTCTTATTTACTGTGTCATATTCCTCGTTTATTCCTAAATAGTTGTTAAATCCACATACAAATATTAGTTTTCTTACTTTCACTTTATTCTCTACTAAGAATTTGCTAACAAACACTGGTGCAATACTATGTGCTATTATTGTTGTATTCTTATTAATTAAACCTACGTCCAAATAGTATTTAAGTAATTTACTCCAATTTTCATAATTTTGATAACCTACTCCAATAGGAAATTGTGGCACATATACTTGTTTTCCATATGATGTTATAAAATCTTGTAACCAACTGAACCAATTTCCAAATGGACTTCCAAAACTTCCATGTATTATAAAATAATTTTCCATTTCAAATTCCTCCAATTAATTTTTTGTTATTTTCTATCTTTTAAATATTTCTTTACAGTTTTAGTTACTTCATTATGTACTTTTCCATTACTAACAACTGCTCCATTTATACTTTCATCATATCTTTGTTCATTTCCAAATAAATCTGTAACTGTTCCACCTGCTTCTTCTACAATTACTTTGACTGCTGCAATATCACAATTTTTATGTTTTGTACCTGGAAAAATAGCAAGAGTGAAATCTCCAGAAGCTACACACATACAAGCTCTTATAATACTTCCTAATCCAATAATATATGTTTTATTTCCTAATTCTTGCAATACTTTAGATATATTATAGTCTGCTTCTGGCCATAAATCATATTGACATACTGTTTTTATATCCTCTAATTTGTAATCATTTACAGTTATCTTTTCTCCATTTTTATATGCACCTTGACCTTTTACAGCAGTATATAAACTATTAGTAAATGGGTCATATACTACTCCAACTTTTGATTCTCCTTTTATAACTAATGCTAATGAAAATACTGCTACTGGAATATTTCTAGCATACATTGCTGTTCCATCAACTGGATCACATACCCATACATAATCACTTTTACCAAACTGTTCTTCTTCGCCATCTACTGAGTGAGAAGGATAATTTTCTTTAACTTGTTTTATTAAGTATGAATTTATTTCTGTGTCTGCCAGTGTTACAATAGTTTTATCTCCTTTATAACTTGCACCATTATTCTGTTTAAAATATTTCATCATTACTTCGCCAGCATATTTTGCTATATCTTTTGCAAAGTCTAAATATTCTTCTAATGTTTCCATGTTAATTCCCCTCCATTTTCATTGCAACACTTATAATCACTTTTTGATTTTCAAAATTTGCTTTTGTTACTGGTATTCTTGAATACATTTCAGTTCCTAAAAAGTAATTTAATGTATCAAATGACTTTAATGTTTCTTCTGTTCCACTACCACTTCCACCTGCACAAGCAATGCAAACTATTTTCTTTCCTTTTATTTTTGAATTATCATTGAAAGCATCACATCTTTTTAATCTATCAAAAAAAGTTTTAGCTGATTCACTCATCTCATGAAAATATACTGGAGTAATAAATACATAGGCATCAAAATTTTCCAAATATTTATAAATCTCATTGAAATCATCTTTTTGTATGCAAATATGTTCATCTAAGCAAATTCCCCAACCTCTTTTTCCACATGCAAGACATTTTTTTATATTCTTTTTATTTATACAAATATGTTCATATTCATATTTTAATGTTTTTAATTGTTTTTCGCATTCTTCTACACAGGAAAAAGTTAATCCTATTTTATTTGGTATAAAACTATCTTCATTAACTTGGTTACTGCTGAAACTTAATATTAAAACTTTCATATTCAACTCCTATTTCTACACAATTTGCACTTGTATTTTTATTCTATTTCAATGCTCTCATCATTTTCTAATATTTCATACTCAACTTCATATTTTTTAAACATCTCTTTTATAAAGTCAAAATCTGGTGGAAATGCTGGATTATCCATATGAATTGGAATTGTTATCACTGCTCCTACTTCTTTTGCATATAAAGCTGCTTCAAATGCTGACATAGTTAGTCCATGTCCCGTTACTGGAATGCATAGAATATCTGCTTTATAGTCATTTTTAAAACAAATTGTATCACTTGTTGTATATAATCTGTTTTTTCCATCATCTATAATATATCCTACATTTTCGTGTACCTCTTTTGCACCTTTTAATAATGGTTGGTACCCATGTATTGCATGTACTACTTCTATTTTTATATTCTCTAATTCTATAATATCATTTTCTTTAATAATACTTATTTTTAAACTTTTATTTGCTTCTGCAACTTCTTTTGTAGCATATATTACTATATTTTTATTTAGCTTTTCTAATATTTCAGTATTACAATGATCTGGATGTTTATGTGTTATTAAAATAATATCTACATTATTCCAAGTATCAAAATATTCTTCTTTGTATTTTAAGGTTCCTGGATCTACTAAAATTTTCTTTCCTTCCGCTTCTATTAGCAAACATGATTGTGGAAATTTTGTAATTTTCATAATTTATCAAACCTCTCTTTAACTTTTACTCTTTTTATATATTTATATCACAATTTTCAATATTTTAATAGCTTTTTATTGATATTTCTATAATAAACCTTAAATTTAAAAGTAAATTCCAGTGATAGCTTAACAAGAATTTAGTTTTGGAATATTTCATGCTATAATTATATAATACTTTACTTGGGTACAAGGAGGTATTATCATGGAAAATACAAATCAAAAACATTTAACTTTAGAAGATAGAAATTATATTGAACAAGCACTTAATCATGGTATGACATTTAAAGAAATTGCTAAATTTCTATCTAAAGATCCAACTACAATTTCAAAAGAAATTAAAAAACATAGGATAAGAAAAGAACCTAATACTTTTAATGGTTGTGGTAATATTTGCAAAAACAAATTCTCATGTAGGAGAAAAAATGTATGTGGTA
>CAQOYX010000018.1 GCA_948852375.1 uncultured Clostridia bacterium | reverse complement strand
ATATTTTAAATATTTTCTTTTGTATTATTTAATATTTTGTCTAATTTTGTACTTATTCTTTTGTATTTTTTCTAATATCTTATTTTTATTGAATATTATTTTTATCTTTTGTTTTTTATTTCATTTTGCCTTTGTAAATTTTTGCTTATCTTTTGTAAATTTATTTTACTTTTGCATTCTTTTGTATTTTAATTTTTATCTTTTGTATATTTTTTAAACTTTTTCTTTTGTATTCTTTGTCTTTTGTAAATTTTATTATGTATCTTTTCATTTGTATATTTGACTTTTTTCTTCTGTAATTTTATATAAACTTTTTTAAAAGTTATATACCTAACATGGTCATATTTTCAGCAATTTCATCTGCTGATATGTTTTCATCACTACTATAAGTTGTCCATAGTTCTTTGTTCCAAATTTCTAACCTTGTTCCTACACCAATTATAATTATTTCTTTATCAAGTGATGCGTGTTCTCTTAAGTTTGATGGTATTAAGAACCTTCCTTGTTTATCAATTTCACATTCAACTGCTCCTGATAAAAAGAATCTTACAAAGTTTCTAGCATTTTTTTGTGCAAGTGGTAATGCTTTTAGTTTTTCTTCAAAGTTTCCCCATTCTGTCCCGTGAATACGCAAATAAACATCCGTCAAGTCCTTTTGTTATAATGAACTTATCTCCGATGTCTTCTCTTAGTTTTGCTGGCATTATTGCTCTGCCTTTGGCATCTATATTATGTTCGTATTCACCTATAAACACTTGGGTTCACCTCTCTTCATTTTCAAACCACTTCCTACCACTTTTCTCCACCTAATTTAGATTTTAATATAACTTTTGGGAATTTGCAATACTTTTTTAAAAAAAGTTTTAAAATTTTTTTAAATTTTTTTAATTTGCAACTATTTTAGTATATAATAAATTTTTATAAACTATCAAAAATAGCTAAGTAAAACTGCTTAGCTATTTTATTCTTCTAAACCAAAGCTTACGCCTAAGGCATTATTTATTTGATTAATTATTTTGTTATCATCTATATGTCCTATTTTCTCTTTTAGTCTACTTTTATCTATTGTCCTTATTTGTTCTGTAAGCACTACAGAATCTGCTTTTAGTCCACATTCCTCTCCTCCTAGTTCTATATGTGTTGGTAATTTATTTTTTCCAGTTTGTGATGTTATTGCTGCTGCGATTACTGTTGGACTATACTTATTTCCCATATCGTTTTGTATTATAATAACAGGTCTAATTCCTCCTTGTTCAGAACCTATTACTGGACTTAAATCTGCATAAAACATATCTCCTCTTTTGACTACCATTTTCTTCACTCCTGTTACTACTGTTTTTTCTTCTTATTTTTGATATATTCTAAACCTTTTTATTTTTAAGAGTAAAATTTGTAGCCAAATAAAGATTAAATTTCTTCTTGTAACATTTTTAGTTTAAATGCTAGTATTTCCTCTTTACCGACTACTATTTATTTTTATCTCATTATATAATATGTAAACTAGCATTTTTTTGTTCTCATCTTCTATTATTAGTTTTGTCGGCTTTATCGTCCTTTTATCTATATATAGCGTTTTTGTTATACTTCCTTTTTTTGATTCATCTTGCTGTTTTGTTTGCATAATTATTTCATTTTCTTCTTCTTTTAATGTTGGTTTTTCATCACTTTTATAATCTTTAATGAAACTTGATAACCACAAGTTGTTTTCTGCTACATATGGATAATTTTCATATATTTTACTAAGTTTTAAATTTGTGTTTTCTATTTTTAGATTATTACCATCATATGTTATAACTAATCCTCTTGTTTCTTGTGGCTCTAATATCTCTTGTGTTGATATGTTTGGTACTTTATAGTTTTGCTTTATTTTATACTGATTTTGATTTTTATTACTATAGACTTCTACTTCTATTTGTGCTTCATAGGACTCTAAGTTTAAAATATATTCTTTAATACTTTCAACTGATTTAATATTATTATTTCCAAATTTTACGGTTTTATAATTGTTTTTTGTAAAAAAATAAAATAATCCTATAACACCGATACACATAACACAAAAAATAGCAATAATATATAATAGCTTTTTATTTTTCATGGTTCTCACCCTTTCATAATATTTGCTATTTAATTATATTAATTGCTATTTATATGTATGAATTAATGTTATGGTTTGTTAAGAATAATTTTTCTGTATCAAAACCATTTATCTAAATACTTCTTTTAGTAATTCTTCTAATTCTTTTTTATTATTTATACTATTAATTTTTGTTCTTATTTTACTTGCCTCTTCTGTTCCTTTTATATAGCATGCCATAGATTTGCGTAGTTCTTGTATTCCTATTATTTCCCCTTTTTGTTCTACTTCTAACTCAATATGTTCTATCATTGTTTCTAGTTTTTCTTTGTTGGATATTTTTGCTAGTTTTTCTCCTGTTCGCAAATAGTGTATTATTTTTTTAAATATCCATGGATCACCTAAAGCTCCTCTTCCTATCATAATTCCATCTACACCTGTGTATTCAAACATTCTTAGTGCTGTTTCTTCATCTACTATGTTTCCATTTCCTATTACTGGTATTCGTACTGCTTCTTTTACTTTTTTTATTGCAGTTAAATCTACATCTCCACTAAAGTATTCCTCCCTTGTTCTTCCGTGAATTGTTATCATGCTTGCTCCTGCTTGTTCAATTATTTTTGCTACCTCTTGCGATACATCATTTGTTTTATTAAAGCCTTTTCTTATTTTTACACTTACTGGTTTACTTGATGCTTTTACTACTTCTTCTACTATTCTTCCTATTAAATCTAAGTTTTGTAATAATTTACTTCCATCTCCATTTTTTACTATTTTTGGAGCAGGACATCCCATGTTTATATCTACAATATCAAAGTTTTTGCTTAATTTACTTGTAGCATATGTTAAAGATTCTATATCACTTCCAAAGATTTGAACACCGAATAGGTCTTTTTTCGCCTTGCATTTCTAGTAATTTATTTGTTTTTTCATCTTTATAAAAAATCGCTTTTGCACTTACCATTTCTGTGAAACTAAGCCCTGCTTCATAGTTTTTACATATTATTCGAAATGGCAGGTCTGTAATACCTGCCATTGGTGCAAGAATTATATTATTGTCTATTTCTACATTTCCTATTTTTAATGGTTTTACATACATTAATTTCTAACTCCTATATTCTAGCTTCTAGTCAACAAAAATTGTTTTTTGTCTTCTTCCACTAATATTCAATAATATACCTATACAAATAAAATTTGTTGTTAATGAGCTTCCTCCATAACTTACAAATGGTAGTGGTACTCCTGTTATTGGTAACAGTCCCATTGTCATTCCTATATTTTCTATCATATGGAATAAAAATATTCCTACTATTCCCATGGCTATATATGAACCTAAATCATCTTTTGCAGTTTTTGCTACATATACTGCTTTCGTAATTAAAATTACATATATTATAATAACCGCTCCAGCTACAATAAATCCCATTTCTTCTCCTACTACTGAGAAAATAAAATCCGTTGTTTTTGGATGCAAAAAACCAAGTTGTGTTTGATTTCCTTTTAATAAACCCATTCCCAAAAATCTACCTGAACCTATCGCAAGTTTTGATTGTATAATATTATATCCGTGAGCCTCTTGGATCTAAGTTTGGGTTTAAAAATACATCTATTCTACTTCTTGCATGTGCTGGTAATATAAAGTTATATACAATTGGTAATGCTACTACAATTATAAGAATAGTTGCAATTATATATCTTTTATCTAGTCCTGCTACAAATAGCATTAATACTGTTGCCATTATAAATGCAATTGCTGTTCCATAGTCTGGCTGTTTTATTATTAGTAATACTGGTAGTATTACTGCACTAAGTACTGCTAGCAATTTTAGTGGTTTATTTATTTCTTTTCTATCTTTTTTTTGAACTATCTCCATTATATATGCTAAAAATATTACAACAAATACTTTTGCAAGTTCACTTGGTTGAAATTTAATTCCATCTGTTATTCTAAACCAACTTGTAGCCCCATTTACAACTGGTGTAAATAGGACTGCTATTAGGAGTATAATAAATATTCCATAAAATATTGGTGATATTTTTGCAATGTAGTTATAATCAATAAATATTACTACTACCATTATTGGAAGACTTATTACTGCCCATATGATTTGCTTTTTTAATTCATCATATTCGCTTTCACCGTGTTGCTGAATATATGGATATACAGCCTATTATTAGTAATGCTATTGCACAAATTAGTATTCCCCATTCTATATTTTTTAAAATTCTGTTTTTCACATGTCTCTCCTTTATCTATTGTTACACATTTACAACATACTTGTAGAGGCAGGTTCTGTACCTGCCCATACCTTAAAGAAATTATTTGAATATTGTTTTTTTAAATGCTTCCTTGCAATTTTATTGTAAGCACAACCCCCACTTCATACATGCGTTTCTATTTTTTCTATTATTTATTGCTTATTGTCTTGTTCTTGGTTATTGCTTTGTTCTTGCTTATTGCTTTGTCCTTGGTCATTGTTTTGTTCTTGGTTATCGCTTTGTTCTTGGTCATTGTCTTGTTCTTGGTTATCGCTTTGTTCTTGGTCATTGTTTTGTTCTTGGTTATCGCTTTGTTCTTGGTCATTGCTTTGTTCTTGGTCATTGTCTTGTTCTTGGTCATTGTCTTGTTCTTGGCTATTGTTTTGTTCATTATTTGCATTGTTTTCTTTTAAAACATAATTTTCTTTATTGTTTGGTCTTTCTATTTTGTTTTTCATTTCATCTTTAATGCTAACAATTGGAATGTTAGCATATAATGCTGGTGCACCACTTGTTCCATCTACATTTGCTTTATTTGTAAGTCTTACATCAATTGCATTTTCATCTACATCTATATATTTTTTTATTACTTCAATTATTTCTTGTTTCATTAAATCTAGGAAATCTGCTGATACATTTGCACGGTCTTGCATAAGAACTAGATGTAATCTTTCTTTTGCTGCATCTTTTGATTTTATTTGCTCATTATCTTGTTTTCCTATTTTTTTAAAAAAGTTTATTACACTTTCAAACATTCTTATTTCCCCACTTCCTATTATTTTTTCGTAAAAAATCTTTTTAATATAGCAAAAAATCCCTTCTCTCTTCCTGGCATTGTTACTTCTATATTTTCTCCTAAAACTCTTCTTGCAATTTCTATGTATGCTCTACCAGATGGTGCTTTGCGGTTTGACACTACTGGTTCTCCTTTGTTCGTTCCTGTTATTACATATTCATCATCTGGTACTACTCCTATTAGGTCTATCGATAATAAGTCCACAACAGAATCAACATCCATCATTTCACCTTTTTTTACCATGTCTGGTTTTAATCTGTTTACTACTAATTCTGGATTTTTTATTTCTGACGATTCTAATAAACCTATAATTCTATCAGCATCACGTATTGCTGATACTTCTGCTATTGTAACTACTATTGCACGATCTGCACCTGAAACAGCATTTTTAAATCCTTGTTCTATGCCTGCTGGGCAATCAATAAGAATATAATCAAACTCTTCTTTTAGTTTGTTTGTTAATTCTTTCATTTGTTTCTCATTTACTGCACTTTTATCTCTTGTTTGAGCTGCAGGAAGTAAGAAAAGTTCTTCATAACGCTTGTCCTTTATTAGGGCTTGTCTTAATTTACACTTTTCTTCTACAACATCTACTATATCATATACAATTCTATTTTCTAGTCCCATAACAACATCTAGGTTTCTAAGTCCAATATCCGTATCTACTAATGCTACTTTTTTTCCTTGCATTGCAAGTGCTGCTCCTAAATTCGCTGTTGTAGTAGTTTTACCTACTCCACCTTTTCCAGATGTTATAACGATAACTTCTCCCATAAATTTTCCTCCTCAAACTATGTTTTTTTGTAATTCTCTATTTATAATTTTAATACATATATCTTATCTTTTTTTTCGTTAAAAGTCAATAAAGTTGAATATAAAAGTGGTATTTTGTTATAATTAATTTATAGAAAAAGAGACCTTAATATAAATTTGGTCTCTTACAATAATATGGGGTTTTATACTTTTTTTGAACAGAACTTGTAATAAAGTTCTGCTATATATGACATTGTAGCCACCTTATCGTTTAACGCTAGTGTCTGCAAGCCTTCAATATTTTTCCTTTTTCATCGGATTCTATTGCCCATGAGTACCAAGCTTTGAATGTTTCGTCACTCATCTCATTGAACAATTTTCGATTAATCCGAAACAGTACTATTGCATCCCATTTGGGACTCCCCACTGGCTGTGCGTCCAACTTTAATAAGTCTTCGTTCATGGTCTTCCTCCATATCATTTTTATTATTTAGTATATTTAAATTATATGATATTTTATAGAATTTATCAATACAAAACATAGAAAATTCACATTCTAATTTTTATCTATCCTTTCTGCAATTTCTGCAAATTGCTCTATTGTTAATGCTTCTCCTCTTACTTTTTTGTCTATATTTAATTCTTGTAATATTGTTTCTATTTTCTCTTTACTAATGTTTAGTCCAGAATTAGAAATGGAATTTAATAGTGTTTTTCTTCTTTGCCTAAAACTTGCTTTTATTAATGCAAAAAATTTTTTTTCGTTTGATACTTTAATAATTGGTTCTTTTCTTAGTTTTAACTTTATTATTTCTGATTCTACTTCTGGTTCTGGTATAAAAGATGTATGTGGTACTACTAATACTTTTTCTGATTTTGCATAATAATATACTGTATAAGTTATTGCTCCTGCATCCTTTTTTCCTGGAACTTCAGTTAAGCGATCTGCTACTTCTTTTTGTATCATAACTGATATGCTTTCAATATCTAGTTTTTCTTCTAATAATTTCATTATTATTGGTGTTGTTATATAATATGGCAAATTCGCTACTATTTTTATGTTCTTTATTTGTTCATTTTTTTTGCTTTCTTTAATTAAATTATTTAAATCTACTTTTAATACATCTTTGTTAATTATTTCAAAATTATCATACATAAAAAATCTGTCTTTTAAAATAACTATCATCCTGTTGTCTAATTCAATGCATATAACTTTTCCTGCTTTTTGTAATAGTTTTTCGGTTAATGTTCCAAGACCAGGTCCTATCTCAATAACTAAATCTTCATTTGTTATGTTTGATGTTTCTACTATTTTATCTATAACATTTTCGTCTATTAAAAAATTTTGCCCTAATTTTTTATTTGCTGTTATTCCATATTTTTTCATTAAAAATTTTGTATCTTCATAAACTTTACTCAAAAAATTTCCCCCTCTAAAATTAAACTTTTATATATGATACCACAAAAATAGAGAATATAATACCACTATAATGGTAAAATATCCTCTTTTATATTATTTAATAACTTTTTTTATAATTTGTGGAACATCAATTTCAGATTCAAATACAGTGTGTGATGGTCCTTTCATGAACATATTGCCCGTTTTTTCATCCCACTCTACTTCTAATATTCCTCCAATTTGCTCAACATTTACCTTTCTTTGGCACCTTTTAGTTATAACTGCCGCTGTTACTGCTGTACAACATCCAGTTCCACATCCTATTGTTTCTCCTGTTCCTCTTTCCCATTCTCTAATTTTTATATAGTCTGGAGCTATAACTTGTGCAAATGTTACATTTGTTTTATTTGGAAATAAATCGGTTTTGTGTTCAATTACCTTACCATATTTTTCTACATCTAAATTTGCTACATCTTCTATAAACATAACACAATGTGGATTTCCCCATGATACAGCTGTAATTTTAAATTCTTTATCTAATATTGTTACTTTTTGTTCTATAAATTCTGGTAAATCTGTGTTTACAGGTATTTTTTTAGTATCTAATATAGGCTTACCAATATTTGCTCTAATATTTATTGCTTTGCCATTTTCTACAAATAATTCTACATGTTGTATTCCTCCTAATGTTTCGATGGTTAGATTTGTTTTATTTGTTAAATTGTGATCATATACATATTTACTCATACTTCTTAATGCATTCCCACACATCTCTCCTTCGGTTCCATCTGGATTAAACATTCTCATTTTAAAGTCAGCTATATTTGATGGGCATATTAATACCATTCCATCTGAACCAATAGCAAAATGCCTATTGCTAACCAATTTTGCAAGTTCATTTACATTTTCTACTTTTTGATTTATTGCATCTATATATACATAATCATTTCCATATGCTTGCATTTTTGTAAATTTCATTTTAACTACCATTCCTTTCTTTTTTTTAACATTAAGTGTAATGAAAAATATTATTTTTCACAATATTTACTTCCTTTTTATTAATTTCTAAGGTAAAACAGTGTGATAAAATTAATTATTTTCACACTGTTTTTATCTATTTTATTACTTACTTTAAAGCCTGTTTTAAATCATTTATAATATCCTCTACATTTTCTATACCTACAGAAAGCCTTATGAATCTTTCGTTAATTCCTAATTTTTCTCTTACTTCTTCTGGTACTTCATGGTGCGTTACAACCATAGGATATGTAATTAAACTTTCTACTCCTCCTAAACTTCCTGCAAATAATATCATATCTACTTTTTCTATTACTTTCAAAGCTGTTTCTTGGCTATCTACTTCAAATGAAAGCATGCCACCAAATCCTGTACATTGTTTAAGTGTAGTTTTATAATCTTTATGGTCTTCAAAACCAATATAATATACTTTTTTAACTTTAGGATGATTCCTAAGCCAATTTGCTACTTTCATTGTATTTTCATTGTGTCTTTGCATTCTTACTTCTAAGGTTTTTATTCCTCTTAATGTAAGCCATGCATTTAATGGTGCTAAGCACGCCCCTTGATATTTTAAGTAATTTCTCATTTCATTTCCTAATTTTTCGTCTTTTACTACTACAAGTCCTGCCATAGTATCATTATGTCCTTCTAAGTATTTTGTTCCACTGTGTATAACAATATCTGCTCCTAATTTTAATGGTTTTTGATAGTATGGTGTAAGTAAAGTATTATCAACTACAACTACTATTCCTTTTTCTTTTGCAATTTTGCAAATTTCTGAAATGTCTGCAACTTTCATCATTGGATTTGTTGGTGTTTCTATAAACACCATTTTTGTGTTTTCATTGATGTTTTGTTTAAACAGATTTAAATCACTTAAGTCAATAAAACTTGTTTCAATTTTGTGATCTGGTAATACTGTTTGTGCTATTTCATATGTTCCTCCGTAAATATCATCAGATAAAATTACATGATCTCCAGATTTTAAAATAGATAGTGCACACATTACTGCTGCCATTCCACTAGATAATGCAAAACCTTCTGTTCCTTCTTCTAATATTGCAATTGTTCTTTCTAGCTCTTGCACTGTAGGATTTTGACATCTTGTATAGTCATAACCCAAAGAATCTCCTAATGCTCTAAATCTAAATGTTGCTGTTTGAAAAATTGGAAAACTAACTGAACCTGTTATTGGATCAGAGCCAAGTGCTCCATGAACTAATTTTGATCCGATTTTGAAGTTGTCCTTTCTGTCATAGTCTGTATAATTATTAAAATTTTTCATAGTATATATGTTCCTTTCTCTTTTGGGATGTGGTGAAGAAAAATTATTTTACTTCATATGCCACTTATATACTATTTACACTGTCTATCATATCTCTTTTGGAAAAATTAGTCAAGGTTTAAAATAAATTTTATTATACAATTTGCTTTACATGATTTACTCTATATTTATGTTCATATATATATATTTCTACTACATCAATTCTTATAAATTCGTTTTCTAAATGTCTTGAATATAAGTAGTATTTTACTGCTTTTATTAGATGTTTTTGTTTTAGGTTGTTTACTGCTTCCGCGGGACTACCATATTTTATGTTTGTTCTTGTTTTTACTTCTATGAAGACAAGTTCTTTTTTGTCTTGTGCTATTATATCAATTTCTCCCTGCCTGCATTCAAAATTTTTTTCTATTACTTTATATCCTTTTGACTTTAAATATTTTACTGTTAATTTTTCTCCTAGTTTTCCTGTTTCATGCCTTATATACATGTATTTCTCCTTTAACTATTTTCTATTAATTTCTCTTTCAAAAATGCTTTTTTATTTTAAACATATTTCCTTGCATTTGTTCTATATATTCTTCTAGTTCTAACATTGTTAGTATTGTTGTTACTTCTTGTATTGCCTTTTTAGACATTTTGCATATGTCGTTTATGTGTATTGGGTTGTTCCCTATTAATTTATATATTTCTTCATATTCTTTTGGTATTTCTATTTCTTGTTCTAACTTTTCTCTTCTTTTATCTAATTCCTTTTTATCTTGCTTTCCTTTTTCCATTTTTTCTTCTAGTTCTATTTTTTCTTGTTTTAGCTTTACTTTTTCTTTTTTCTTTATATTATATTTTATAGGAAGATATATGTCTTTACTGTTTAATATATCCATTACTTCACTTGGCTTTATTATTAGCTTTGCTCCTTGTTGGATTAACCTGTTTGTTCCTATTGCACATTTACTGTCTATGTTGCTTGGTAAGCAACATACTATTTTTCCTTGTTCTTTTGCATATCCTGCTGTTATTGATGTTCCGCTTCTATATTCTGCTTCTATTACTAGAACTATGTCTGAAATTCCACTTACTATTCTGTTTCTTTTAGGAAAATTCTCTTTGTATGCTTCTACATTTGGTGGATATTCTGTTATTATACATCCACAATTTTTAAGTATTTTGTGGAAAAGCCATTCATTTTCTTGTGGATATATTTTGTTAAATCCTCCTCCAAGTACTGCTATTGTTCTTCCGTTTTTTTCTACTGCTCCTATGTGAGAAAATGTATCTATTCCTATTGCCATTCCACTTACTATGCATACATTTTTCTTTGATAGTTCTTTTGCAAAGAACTCTGCATTTTTTCTGCCGTAGGTTGTGCAATCTCTTGAACCTATTATTGCTACTTTTTTTTCTTTGTTTAATAATTGATAGTTGCCTGCTATATACAGTTCTTTGGGATAGTTTTTGATTGCTAATAGTGATTTTGGATATATGGGATCTTTGTATGTTATTTTTATGTAGTTCATTTACTTTTTCTCCTTTAATTTTTCCAATACTTTCTGTCTAGGCTCCTGTATTGTATTGCTTCTGCTATATGTGATGCTTGTATGTTTTTACTTTTGTCTAGGTCTGCTATTGTTCTTGCAACTTTTAAAATTCTTCCATATGCTCTTGCACTTAATCCTAGCTTTTGAAATGCATTTTCCAGAATTCTTTTTCCTTTTTCGTCTAGTATACAGTATTCTTCTATTAGTTTTGGGGTTAGTTCAGAATTTGAATATATATTGTGTTCTTTGTATCTTTGAATTTGAATTTCTCTTGCTTTGTTTACTCTTGTTCGCATTTGTTCTGATGTTTCATTTTCGGTTTTAGAATTTAATTTTTGATATTTTACTGGTGTTACTTCAACTTGTATGTCTATTCTATCTAATAATGGTCCACTTATTTTTCCCATGTATCTTGCAATCGCCCCGAGGTGTACATGTGCATTCTTTGTCTTTTGAACCATAGTATCCGACATCCGACAAGGGTTCATGCTTGCTACGAACATAAAATTACATGGATATGTTAGGCTTGCATTTACTCTGCTAATTGTTACTATTCTGTCTTCTAGCGGTCCTCTTAATACTTCTAATGTACTTTTGTTGAATTCAGGTAGTTCGTCTAAAAATAAAACTCCATAATGTGCTAAGCTAATTTCTCCTGGTTTTGGAATTCGTCCTCCTCCTACAAGTGAACTTGCCGATACTGTGTGATGTGGTGCTCTGTATGGTCTTGTTGTTATTACTGGCGTATCTTTTGAGAGTACTCCTGCAATACTATGGATTTTTGTTACTTCTAATGCTTCTTCAAATGTTAAATCTGGTAATATGCTTGGAATTCTTCTTACCATCATTGTTTTTCCGCTTCCTGGCGAACCAATTAATAGAAGATTATGCCCGACCGAGCTGCTGCAACTTCTAATGCTCTTTTTATGTTTTCTTGTCCTTTTACTTCTGAAAAATCTAATGTATGTTTTTTATTAGAGTGAAATAGCTTATCTATGTTTGATTCTTCTGGTTTTATTTTTTCTTCTTTGTTTAAATATTTCACTACCTGTTTTAAATTATCTGCTCCTATTACTTGTATTCCTTCTACTATCGACGCTTCTTTTGTATTTTCTTTTGGAAGAATTATCCTTTTTATTCCTAAGTTTTTTGCTTCAATACACATTGGTAATATTCCATTTATTTTATTAATTTTTCCATCAAGTGACAATTCTCCTACAAATACTGTATCATCAAAGTTTTTTGAACGTATTTCTGAAAAATTCATTAATATTCCAATTGCTATTGGAAGGTCAAAAAAAGACCCTTCTTTTTTAGTGTTTGCTGGTGCAAGATTTACAACAATTTTTCTACTTTGAAATTCATAACCAGAATTTTTTATTGCAGTTCTTACTCTTTCTTTTGACTCTTTTACACTAACATCTGGAAGACCAACGCACTCCCAACCTGGCATACCGTGCTGATACATCAACTTGGGTTTCAATTAGATAACCATCTAACCCATGAAGTGACATACTTTTTACATTTGATAACATATTTTCTACCTTCTCTTTATTAAATTTTTTATTTGGAAATTTTAAAGATTTATAATTATTCTTGAATTAATAACTTTATATTAACAATTTATAATTATTCTGTCAATACTTGTAGAAGATTTTCTAAAAAATTTATTACTAGATAATTGTTTTTGATAAAAACTCAAAGCCATTATCTAGTAACAAATTTTTATACCACCAATTTTTTATTTCGACAAAATGCTTTACAGTTTCACTATTTTTTTGTATAATCTAATTAATATATGGGGCTTTTAGAAAAGAGGGTTTTATGGATAAAGCATTAGAATTGCTTAAAAATTTTTTTGGTTACAACAGTTTTAAAAAAGGTCAGGAGGAAATAATTTCTCATATTTTAAATAGAGAAGATTGTGTGGGAATTATGCCTACTGGAGCACGGTAAATCTATTTGTTATCAAATTCCTGCTTTGATTTTTTCTCGGAATAACTATTGTTATTTCTCCTTTAATTTCACTTATGAAAGATCAAGTTGATAGTTTACGAGAATTTCGGAATTTCTGCTACTTTTATTAACAGTAGTCTTTCAAATAGTGATTATTTACAAACTATTGAAAATGCTATTTTAGGCATGTATAAGATTATTTATGTTGCTCCTGAAAGGCTTAATTCTGAATTGTTTTTAAGGCTTTTAAATTCTATCCATGTTTCAATGGTTGCAATAGATGAGGCTCATTGTGTATCTGTATGGGGTCATGATTTTAGACCTAGTTATACTGAAATTGCAAATGTTATTTCTAACTTAAAAACAAGACCTGTAGTTTGTGCTTTTACTGCTACTGCAACTAAAATTGTTAAAGATGATATTATTTGCTTACTTAAATTATCTAATCCTTTTGTTTTAACTACTGGTTTTGATAGAGAAAATTTATCTTTTAATGTTGTTTTGCCAGATGATAGAAAAAGGTATATTTATAAATATTTAAGAGAAAATTCAGATAAATCTGGAATTATCTATTGTTTAACTAGAAAAACTGTTGATGCTTTATATGAAAATTTAGTTGAACTTGGTGTTAAAGTATCAAAATATCATGGTGGTATGAACGATATTGATAGAACCAAAAATCAAAATGACTTTTTGTATGATAAAACCAATGTTATGATTGCTACTAATGCTTTTGGTATGGGTATTGATAAATCTAATATAAGATATGTTTTGCATTATAATATGCCAAGAGATTTAGAAAGTTATTACCAAGAAGCTGGACGCGCAGGACGTGATGGCATTTTTGCTAATTGTATATTGCTTTTTAGTAGATCTGACATTGTAACTAATAAATTTTTAATTGAACAGGGTGATAATAATATTGATCATAAAGTAGAATATCAAAAATTAAATGATATGATTGATTATTGTAATACTGATAAATGCTTAAGAAGATATATTTTAGAATATTTTGGAGAAACGCCAAAATTTAATAATTGCAATAATTGTAGTAATTGTAATTCTGAGATTGAAATTACTGATATTACTATTAATGCTAAAAAGATTATGTCTTGTATTAAACGAATGAAAGAACGTTTTGGTGCAAACCTTGTTACAGATGTCTTAAAAGGCTCTCATTCTTCTAAAGTAATAAGTATGGGGTTTGATAAATTATCAACTTATGGAATATTACAAGAATATTCTAAAGATACTATTAAAGAACTTATATCTTTTCTAATTTCTGAAAGATATATAAATTGTGTTGGAGACCAATACCCTATTTTAGTATTAACACCTAGTGCAAATGAGGTTTTATTTGGTAACAAAACAGTTGAAATACGTAGAAAATTTGAAAAAATAAAACAATCTAGAAATGATAATTTTAGTATTATGGATAATAACTTATTTGAAGTTTTAAGAGTTTTAAGAAAAGATTTAGCAAGAAAGGCAAATGTTCCTCCTTTTGTAGTTTTTACTGATTTTACCTTATCTAGTATGGCTACCAGTTACCCTACATCTAAAGAAGAAATGCTAAAAATATCTGGGGTTGGGGAATTCAAATATAATAATTATGGTGAATTATTTATTAATGCTATTAAGGATTATTTAGAAAAAAATAATTTAAAAACTGACAGTGCTTCTGTTATAAATAATATTTAAAAAATTACTAAACAATTTTAGGTGCAGTTACTCTAACTGCACCATTTTTAATCTTATATATGTTTTTTATTTTCTTTCTTATTTTACTATAATAAATATCTTCACAATTATTCTGTATTTCTTCCATTTTCTACTTCCTATATTTCCCCTATGTTAACAGGCTCTAAATCCTCTTCTTTTGTACCTTTTTCTAGTGCCTCATATAGTGCTGACACTGTATCTAATGCTGTAAAACATGGAATTTTACTTTCTACTGCAAGTCTTCTTATTTTAAATCCATCTCTTGATTCGTGTTTTCCCTTCGTTGGTGTATTTATTATAAAGCTTAGCTTTTCCGATTGTATTAACTCTGGTATGCTATTTTCTCCCTCCCATATCTTTTGAACAACATTTGCTTCTACTCCATTTTCATTTAAGAATTTTGCTGTTCCTGAAGTTGCATAAATTTTTAATCCTAGACTGTCTAAATTTTTTGCAATTGGTAACATTTCTATTTTATCTTTATCACGGACTGTAATTAATACACTTCCTTTATAAGGAATATTTACTCCACTTGCTATAAATGCCTTTAATATTGCACTAGAAAAATCTTTTGCAACACCCAATACTTCTCCTGTAGATTTCATTTCTGGACCTAAACTTGTATCTGCATTTTTTATTTTTTCAAATGAAAATATTGGCATTTTTACCGCTATGTAATCACTTCTTTTATATATCCCTGTTCCATATGGCATGTCATGCAATTTTTCTCCAAGTATTACTCTTGATGCAATATCTATTACTGGTAAGTTTGTTACTTTACTTATGTATGGTACTGTTCTACTTGAACGTGGGTTTACCTCTATAATATACACATTTCCCCTATTTATAATGAATTGTATATTAAGTACTCCTATCACATTTAATTCTTTTGCAATTTTCTTTGTATATTCTATAATCGTTTTTTGGTTTTCTATGTTTATATGCTGTGTTGGATATACTGATATACTATCTCCTGAATGTATGCCTGCTCTTTCTAAATGTTCCATTATTCCTGGAATTAATATATCTTCCCCATCAAATATAGCATCTACTTCTACTTCTTTTCCTAACATGTATTTATCTACAAGTATTGGATGTTCTTGTGTAATTTTATTTATTTCTCTTATAAACTCTCTAACCTCGTCATCATCATATGCAATTGCCATACCTTGTCCACCTAATACATATGATGGTCTTACAAGTACTGGATATTTTAATTCATTTGCAACTTTTATTGCATCACTCGCTGTAAATACTGTCCCTCCTTGTGGTCTTGGAATATTACAGTTTTCTAGTGCTTCATCAAATAATTCTCTATCTTCTGCTCTATCCATATCAATTTCTGCTGTTCCTAATATTTTAACTCCCATATCCGTTAGTGCTTTTGTTAATTTTATTGCAGTTTGACCACCAAATTGCACAATTACTCCATATGGTTTTTCTACATTTATTATGTTTTCTACATCTTCTTTGGTTAGTGGCTCAAAATATAATTTATCTGCTATGTCAAAGTCTGTACTAACAGTTTCTGGGTTATTGTTTATAATTATTGTTTCATATCCTTTTTTCTTTAATGCCCATACACAATGTACACTACAATAATCAAATTCAATTCCTTGCCCTATTCTTATTGGTCCGAGAACCTAAAACTACTATTTTTTTCTTTTCTTCATTATTTACTACTTCATTTTCCTCATCATAGCTTGAATAGTAATATGGGGTGCTTGCATCAAACTCTGCTGCACATGTATCTACCATTTTGAAGTTTGCAACTATATTATTTTTAAGTCGTATTTCTTTAATTTCCTTTTCTGGTTTTCCACATAATTTTGAAATTACCTTATCTGTATAACCCATTTTTTTGGCATTTGTTAATAACTCTATTGTTAATTCTTCGTTTTTTAGCCTTGTTTCTACTCTTACTATTCTCCCGAATTTTATTTATAAAGAATTTATCAATTGTTGTTATTTCGTGTATTTGGTTTATTCCTATTCCTCTTCTTATACTTTCAGCTATTACCCATATTCTTTCGTTATCTACTTTTGTTAAAGCCTGCATTATTTCTTCATCTGATAAGTTTTGTAGTTTTGGTAAAATTAAGCTATCTACGTTTTCTTCTAATGAACGTATTGCTTTCATTAAGCCTTGTTCTATTGATTGTGCAATTGCCATTACTTCTCCTGTTGCTTTCATTTGTGTTCCAAGTTCACGTGATGCTGTTAAGAATTTATTAAATGGCCATTTTGGTATTTTTACAACACAGTAGTCTAGTACAGGCTCAAAACATGCATATGTTTTCCCTGTTACTGCATTTCTTATTTCATCTAATGTGTAGCCTATTGCAATTTTAGCTGTTACTCTAGCAATAGGATATCCAGTTGCTTTTGAGGCCAGGGCTGAAGAACGGCTTACTCTTGGGTTTACTTCTATAACTGCATATTCAAAGCTTTTTGGGTTTAGTGCAAATTGTACATTGCATCCTCCCTCTATTTTTAATGCTGATATTATCTTTATGCTTGCTGTTCTTAGCATTTGATATTCTTTATCTGCTAATGTTTGAGATGGTGCAACAACTATGCTATCTCCTGTATGAACACCTACTGGGTCTATGTTTTCCATGTTACATATTGTTATACAGCTTCCGTTTTTATCTCTCATTACTTCATATTCTACTTCTTTCCAGCCTGCAATACATTTTTCTATTAGTACTTGATGTACTCTTGATAGGTGAAGTCCACTTTTTGCTATTTCTTCTAGTTCCTCCATTGTATGTGCAATTCCTCCACCTGTACCACCTAAGGTGTAAGCTGGTCTTACTATTACTGGAAGTCCTATTTTGCTTGCAAAATTTTGTGCTTCTTCGTATGTATTTACTACTTTACTTGCAATACATGGTTCACCTATTTCTTCCATTGTATCTTTGAAAGCTTGTCTATCTTCTGCTTTTTTTATGCCTTCTGGACTTGTTCCTAATAGTTTTATTTTGTGTGATTCTAAGAAACCATCTTCGTATAGTTCCATTGCTATATTTAAACCAGTTTGCCCTCCAAGATTCGGAAGTATGCTGTCTGGTTTTTCTATTTCTAGTATTTTTTCTATTGTTTTTTTGGTTAATGGTTCTATATAGATTTTGTCCGCCATGTCTTTATCTGTCATTATTGTTGCTGGGTTTGAATTTACAAGTACTACTTCAATTCCCTCTTTTTTTAGTTCACGACAAGCCCCGAGTTCCTGCATAATCGAATTCTGCTGCTTGTCCAATTATTATAGGTCCGAGAGCCTATAACCAATACTTTTTTTATATCTTTATTTTTTGGCATTTCATTGTCTCCTTTTTTATTATTTCTTTCGCCGTCTGTTTCCAACTAGTAATATATTTTATTTTCTACATTTCAAGCCTTCAACACTAACGAATATTCCCCCGCCTACTGGCTGTTCGCTTTTCATTTCCCAAATTAAATATATTACTATCTTCACGTTAATTTTACTATTTTGTTCTAATATATTTTTGTAGAGTAAAGGTTTCTTTACTTAAGTGGGCTGTTAGCGTAGCTGACTGGAGGGGTCTTTATTTTCTCACAATCTCTAAAAATTCATCAAATATGTATTTAGAGTCTTCTGGACCTGGGCATGCTTCTGGGTGATATTGTACTGTAATTATATTTTTTCCTTTATAACGTAATCCTTCTACTGTTCCATCATTTATATTAATATGTGAAACTTCACATATATCTTGGTTTATACTCTCTTGTAAAATTGCATAACCATGATTTTGTGATGTTATACATACTCGTCCTGTACTTAGGTCTTTTACTGGGTGGTTTGGTCCACGGTGTCCATATTTTAGTTTATATGTTTTTGCACCTGTTGCAAGCCCCATTAATTGGTGTCCTAAACATATTCCTAGTATTGGTATATTAGATGCATATATTTTTTTTATATTTTCTATTGCTACTGTGCAATCTTCTGGATTTCCTGGTCCATTTGAAAGAACTATTCCATCAAATTCTCCAGTTAAGATTTTAGAAAAATGTGTATCCCCAGGAAATACTGTAACTTCACATTCTCTATGTAATAAAGAATTTATGATATTTTGTTTTGCACCAAAATCAAGTAATGCTATTTTTGTTTTGCCTGTACCACAGGTGTAAAATTCATTTGAAGTAACTTTCTCTACTAAATTGGATATTTTATAATTTTTTATTTCTTCTAATATAGCATATATATTAGATATATCGTTTGTAATTTTTCCTTTCATTGTTCCTACTGTTCTTAACATTTTTGTAAGACTTCTTGTGTTAACTCCTTCTAGCCCTGGAATTTCATTTTCTTCTAAGAATCTTAAAATATGCATTTTACTTCTAAAGTTGCTCTCCATTTCTGCTATTTCATGAACAAATACTGCTTCTACCCAAGGCTTTCTTGATTCTTGGTCTTCTTTTGTTAGTCCGTAATTTCCAATTAGTGGATATGTCATACATACCCCTTGTCCTGCATATGATGGATCTGTAAATATTTCTAAATATCCTGTCATTGAAGTATTAAATACCACTTCACATATAGCATCTTTGTCATATCCAATTCTTTCTCCACTAAAAACGCTACCATTTTCTAAAATTAAATAGCCTTTCATGATAACCTCCTTTTTATTTTCCTATTTTTCTAAATCCTATCTTACCATATCTATAAAAAAAAGCAATATTTTTTGATATTTTTTTATTTGTCTTTTTAGATTTTTTGTTGACTTTTGTTTTTCATTGTGTTAATATTTGGAGAAAGGGAAGATTAAAACATTGGGCTTATTTTTTGTAAAAAGGAGGTGTTCCCCAATGGATAATCAAGAAAACTATTCTACTATAATTAATATACTTACTCGGAATTAATCAAAATATATCTGTTTTAGTTCGGAAATCAAACTTTATTATTTAAACAATATAAATCTATAGAAAAAAGAATTGATACGTTTGAAGAAAATACTAATAAAAGACTTGATTCTATTGATGAAAAGTTTGACTCTATTGATAAAAAGTTTGACTCTATTGATAAAAAGTTTGGCTCTATCGATAAAAAGTTTGGCTCTATTGATAAAAAGTTTGACTCTATTGATAAAAAGTTTGACTCTATTGATGAGAGGCTTGACTCTATTGATAAACAAATTAATTCCAACGAAGAAAATTCTAATAGCAGATTTGATGCTCTTGAGAAAAAGATTGATACTAATTCAGCAAATATCGTTAAGGTTCTAAAGACAATTGATACAATGCAAAATACAATTATTACAATGCAAAAAGATATTGCTGATTTACGAGATGATTTTGATACTGTTTATGATTTAGAAAAAGATACTCGTACTCATTTAAAACTTACACCATAATATTTATAAAAAAGTTAGGATATCAAATTCCTAACTTTTTTATTTATATAAATACTTTTGTGGATTTACATATACTCCATTTTTTCTTATTTCAAAATGTAAGTGTGGACCTGTTGATTTTCCTGTACTTCCAACTGCTGCAATTACATCTCCTGCACTAACTGTTGTTCCAGATTTAACATATAGTTTGCTACAATGCCCATAATATGTTGTTATTCCATTTCCATGGTCTAATATTATTAAATTTCCATATCCACTTTTTTCTCCCGCAAATGAAACTTTGCCATCTGCAACTGCTTTTATAGGTGTTCCTGCCTTTGTAGCTATATCTAAACCTTGATGATCATGATCTCTTATTTCTTCTCTTGAACCATATCTTGATGTTATAGTTCCTGAAACTGGTGTTACTGCTAAGTATATTCCATTAATTGTTGATGAGGCTTTTTTTTCTTCGCTCTTTATTTCTTGTAATATTTCATTCGATATATTAGCTAATTCTTGTGTATGTTCAACTTCTAAATTTTTTGTATATATTTTTTCAATACTTACGCCTGTTTCATCTTTTAATTCTTGTCTTACACTATCCGCTACTTGTTTTGCTTCTTCTTCTGTTTTTAAATATTTTCTTTCTTCTCCATTTACATTAACTGCGTATTCAAAATATGTTATATCTGATTTTTCTTTTATTGCTAAAAGAGCTGGTTTCTCATCTAAATTTTGACTTTTTTCAATTAATTTACATTTATATTTTATTTGTGCATTAATATTTGAAAAGGCAATGTTTTCTTCATCGTTATTAAATAAACTTTCTTCTATAGTTTTTTCAAATTCGCTTTTATTTTCAATACTTCCTATCTCTTGTTCATCTAAGTATACTGCATATACTGGTTTAAATTTCATTAATATTACAGTTAGAATTATAAATATTCCTATTGCTATTATATTTGTAAGCTTTATTATTTCTTTTGTATAATGTTTTATTTTTCTGCTTAAAATATAATCCACTCTCCTTTACTTTAATATCAACATTTTTATTATACAATATATTTTGTACTTTTTCAAATTATGTATACCTAGTTTGTCCTATTTTTTTAATATTTTCCATGTATATTTTGGTAATTATTTCTTTTTTTGGCTATTTTTTCTTTGTTTTTCTCTTGTTTTCTTCATTTTATTTTGTTTTTGGTTTGTATAATACAATGGCTTACTCTTTTTAGAATTAAATTAGTCTTACCTCCCCAGTGGCACTACTTACAACAGTCCCCTTAGGTAAAGGGATCTTTTAGATATAATTAATATATCTTCTTAATTAATCAAAATAATTACTTATTTCTTCTAATTCTTCAAAATTCTTTTGTCTTAATATTTCATATACTACTATTGCTACTGAATTTGATAGGTTTAATGAACGCAAATGCTCTTTCATTGGTATCCTTATTGTTCTATCTAAATTCTCTTGTAAAATATACTCTGGTAGTCCTTTTGTTTCTTTTCCAAATAACACAAATACTTCTTCTAAATTTGTAAATATATTTTCAGAATATATATGTTTTCCTTTTGTTGTAACAAAAAACATATTGTTTTTTTCTACTGTATATTTTGAAAAAAACTCATTAAATGATGTATGTTCTTCTATTTCTAATTTATCCCAATAATCCTGCTCTTTTTACGTGTTTTTCATCTATATTAAAACCTAATGGATGTACAAGGTGTAATTTTCCACCTGTTGCTGCACATGTTCTTGCAATATTTCCTGTGTTTTGTGGTATTTCAGGTTCTACTAGTACTACATTTATTTTCATTATAAATTTAATTCCTTTCTTTTTTTCAAATTTGCATCTTTTATATCTACTTTTTATGAAATTTAT
>CAQOYX010000017.1 GCA_948852375.1 uncultured Clostridia bacterium | reverse complement strand
ATTTTAGATTATCAGCTAAAAGAAAAACCAGATGAAAAATTTTATGAAGTACTTTCTCAGTTAAGAGGTATGGCAACAAACTTAAATCAAATTGCAAGAGCATGTAATCGTTATGGGTATGTTAATAATGATAAATATATACCACTAGCACATAAAATAGAAGATTTAGTTTTAAGTTTGCAAGAAGTTTATGTTGTATCTCAAAAGAAGGTGAATGTATAAAGTGGCTGTAACAAAAATATGGAAAGTAAAAGATAGATTAGATTTTACAATAAATTATTCAGTTAATGGAGAAAAGACAGAAGAAAAACTATATGTATCAGGTATAAATTGTATGCCTGATACTGCTCTGCAAGAAATGAGAAATAGTAAAAAACAATTTTTCAAGACAACTGGCATACAATGTTTTCACGGAGTACAATCTTTTGTAAAAGGAGAAGTAACACCAGCACAAGCACATGAAATTGGAATAAAACTAGCTGAAGAATTATGGGGAGATAAATTTCAAGTAGTAGTTTCTACTCATCTAAACACAGACAACCTACACAACCATTTTGTTTTAAATTCTGTTTCATTTTTAGATGGTAAGAGGTTTTGTAATACGAAGAAAGACTATGCAATAATGAGAAAAACTTCAGATAAACTTTGTGAAGAATATGGATTGAGTGTTTTAAAACAAGAAGAAAAATATAATAAATATGCTACAAGTAGTTTATACAAAGAGCTGATGAAAGATTCTATTGATTATGCAATAGCAAATGCTAAAGACTATAACGAATTTATAAAAATACTACAAGATTTAGATTATATTGTTACAGACAAAAACGAAACATTATCTATAAAAAGAGAGCCATATAAACGAAATACTAGAATTGAAAGGCAATTTGGAAATAACTATACAAAAGAAAATATTTATAAAAGGATATTAGAAACGCAACCTGAACATCCATATTCTCCAGATCCATATTTATTAGCTAACAGAAGTTATGAAAAATATAATAATGAAAAACAAAAGTGTTTGCAATTTAAAGGTTCAATTTCATATTTAAGTTTTCACTATGAGAAATTACTCGGTATCAATATAGAAATCGTCTCAAAACCTAATATAACGAAAATGACACCAGAATTAATACAAGCAATTAAAAGAATGGATGAATTTTCTAAACAAGTTAGATTTGTGTGTAGAAATAACATCAATACGGAACAAGAATTACTTGATCATCAAAAATTAGCTTATGAAAAAATTAACCCACTAAAAAGTGAAAGAGAAAGTCTATGGAAAAAACTAAAACGAGCTAAAACAGAAGATGAAAAGGCAACTATCGAAAGTCAAATTGTAGAAATTTCAAAAAAGATTACACCACTTGCTGAAGAAATAAAACATTGTGATAATATCTTAAAAAGGTTAGAAAAAATTAAGCAATATGAACTTCATCAGAAGTTAGAAGATGAAAGAAAACAATTTGAAAAAGAGCAGAAGAAAAAGGAGAAAAGTAGAACTAGATAAAGGAGCAGTATATAAAGCTGCTCCTAATTTATAAATTATCTCTCCTCCTAATATCGTTTTTCCATAAAGCATAAATCCCAGTAATTAATAAAATTACATCTCCTAATACCATAAACCAACTATGATAATAAATATAGTATGATCCATATAAAATACCTGTTGTTATTCCTGAAATTCTTACTAGTTTCATATTTGATTGCCATAAGCAATATGCTCTAATCATTGAACCTATTGTTGGTAATAATGAAATTAATCCTCCCCAAGTAAAAGCACAATTTATTACTATTAGCGATTCAAATATTATTAATATAAAAACATATATATTTTTACTAAATTTATCTTTGTTTATAAATAGGCATGTTCTAATAAAATTTATTATACTTAATATTGCACCTGTAAAAGCCGATATAATAAAATCATAAATTGCTTCACATATACAATTCATTGATTGTACTATTAAAGATTTTTTTCGTTCTTTTATACAAATACTTATTATTAATGCTATAAATGCTAATACACTAAATATCATTTTTATTTCTCCATTATTTCGTATTCTCTAATTTCGCAATTTTTTAAGTTTTCTGGTGGTAAATTTCCATTTTTATCAATTCCATAGAAATATCTTTCGATAGCTCTTGCTGTTCCACTATGCGTAACTAATAAAATATTCTTTCCTTTATATTTATTTTTGATATCATCTATTAAATTATTTATTCTATTACATAAATCTACTACTGGCTCTATATTTCTTATTGTTTTATTCATATTATAATTGTATATATCATCTTCCTCAGTAATGCAATTTTCTCCTTCAAAATTGCCAAGTCCTCGTTCTGTTAATTCTTTTTTATATATGATATTTATATTTTTATCTTCATTCAAAATTTTTGCTGTTTCTTTTGCTCTTTTTAGTGGAGAACACATAATTAAATCTATTTTTAAATTATTAAATTCGTCTTTTGCTTTTCTTGCTTCATTTATTCCTTTATCATTAAGTTCAATATCTTTTTGTCCTTGTATTATTCCTTTTAAATTCCAGTTAGTTTGACCATGTCTAATTACATACAATTTCATTGCTTTTTTCCTTTTCTAAAACCTTTCCTTCTTTATCTATTACAAAATTTTTATGAAACATCACATTTACAGTAATAAATTGATATATTGAAGATGTAACTTGTCCAATTCCTGTACAATATGGTGTTTTTAGTAATGAAATAAAAAATCTTATTACTCCTGCTACTATTTTATTTGTTGTTACTTTCTTAGCTAATCTTTCTAATTGTAAATAGCATGTTTTTATTTTATAAATTGGATATATAACAAAGTTTATTAATTCAAAACTTAAATAGATTAATGCTATTCCTAAATCTAATTCATAAAATTTATAGGAAATTAATAACATTACAAATACTGTGGAAATTAAAATTCCTAATAATTTATATGCATTATTTATATGTTTTATATAATTAAATTTACCTTTGCTAATATCAATCTTTGCAACAGTTGATATTGCCTCAAATGAATCCCATTGTGTATCTGTTATTAATGCTACAAAATTTAATGCAATTGTATATTTTTCTCCAAATTCTAAAGCATTACTTAATCCAAAGAAAAATATTAAGAAAAATAATATATTATTTGCTATTTCTACTGATTCATATTTTATATATTTGACTATATGTATTTCTAGTTTGAATTTTCTATATTGTTTTATTGTTACGGCTAAGGTGTAAATCAATATTGATGCTAATGTTATAATTATTATACTTACTTTATCCTTTATCAACATTGCAGATAATATTAATACAATAAAATTTAATAAATTTAGTTGTATGCAATATTTATTAGCTTTTTTCTCTTTTCCCTCAAAGTATAATTTTTCTAATACAAAAGAGAATATTAATTGAATATATAATTGTATTATAGAATATAATGCAAATTCTTTATATATTCCATAATCCAAATTCATAAATTTTATATAGCTTTTTATATTTATTGCAAATAATCCAAATACTATAAATCCAACAATAGTACCTACTGTCATTCCTGATAATACTGCATTTTCATCTTTGTCTTTTTCTTTGCTTATATTAGCGCCTGTTCCAAATATCGATTTTAATAATGCCCATATAAATTGTAATGGATAGGTTAGTGTAAAAACATTTGCCAAATTTTTGTCTACTAATAATCCTAAGCAAAACCATGAAAGTATCGGTATAAATGAAAATATTGCTGAATTAAATGCTATTCTTAATAATCGTTTCACGTTAACACCTACTTTTTATATTCATAAAATAAATTTTTTCGGATTTCTTGACTTTTTCTATAAAACTAGAGTATAATAAATATAGAAAGTAAGCAAACACAGAAATGTGTGTTGCCCAAAATTAATTGAGAAAAACACTACACTGCCTGCTAGCAAATGTGTAGTGCTTTTTTTATTTTATATGCTTATTAACCCATTGTATGTATATAATACATAGCAAGGCTAAATTTATTGTTATTGAAATCATTAATCCTATTACTAGGAATGCAAAAATCTCTAACATAGCCTCACCCCCTAACTCTTGATAAGAAATCAAGGTCGAAGGGCAACACACACATCTGCTTAACTTACTTTCTATGGTAAGCATTTTATAACATTTCTACTAAAAAGTCTATAATTTTTTCATAATTATTTATTTTTCTCTATCCATTCACAAAATTCTTCTTTAGTTATTTTATTTTCACGATATAACTTTAATTGTTCTCTTGCATTTTCTTTCCATGCAAGAAATTCTACTTTTATTATTAACTTATTATCTTTATCTGCACGATATACTTGAGTTATTCTTCTTTGATATTCTCTTTTATATGCAAGTTCTGCTTCATCTTCCACTATCTTATTATCATAAGCTTTACGGGAAGCATATGATTTACAAGTTGGACTTCCATCTGCATTAGGCAACTCACAATATACTTCTTTTCCAGAGTATTGTAAATAATACCTTCCACAATTTTGACATGTACTAATATTTCTTCTTGAGTTTTGTATCAAGTCACTTAATGCTAGAAATGCTAGAGCAAAATGTGATGAACTTTCATATATATAGCAAATAGGATTATCCTCTTCTTTATTAGCAATATCATATGCTAATTTCTCAACTTGCTCATTAGTCAAACTAGAGGGTGCTTTTTCTGATAAACTCTTTTTAATACTTACATGTATTTGTGAAGAAAATCGTTCTAACAAATCAATAACAGCAGAATATGCCATAAATTTATAATATTTATCTACATCTAAAAAGCTATTATTTTGATGTAAATCAAATACAAAATCAACCGTTTTTCTCATATCATTTTGAAATTTGATATAATCAGTATTTATTAAATCAAATGCTTTATTATAATAATCTAGAAATTTTTTTGTAGATGTATATCTAGTTTTATATTCTACTGGATATTTTTCTTTAATTTTATCTATGTAATTAAGTCCTTCTAGTCCATAATAAACAAAGAAAGTTTTATATGCATTTTCTGAGCTTGAAAAGTCAGCATTTAAAAAAGTAAGTAGATAACTTCCATAATCTTTGTTAAACATTTGCTTAACCATTTTATCTTTTTTAGTATCTTGTTCTAGATCTAGTTCCACTTGATGAGAATATTCATTGTCTTCTTCAGCTAATGTAATTTTTGATTTGTGCAAAAACAATGTTGTATAATAATTTTCAACATTATGATGAGGATCAAAAATCATTGATATACTATCTTTTGGAACATTTATATTAAATAAATTCATAATTATCTCCCTTATACTTATGTTAGAAATCTAAAATATTTTTAAAAATTCATTGACATTTTAAAATTATTATAATATAATGCACTTGAACTTGAAAAATATTTATATATTTCTCACTTAATATTATAGGACTTTTTCTATAACCAGTCAAGAGAAATAACTAAATCTTTTTGTATATGTAAAACAAACGGAAGGAGGAATAATTTATGAGGACATTAAATGGTACAATATTTTTAGAAACGAAAGACATTAGACAAGCATTAAAAATTGGAAATAAGACATGTTTAGAATTATTTCATAAAAAGGATTTTCCAGCGAAAAAAATTGGTAAGTCTTGGCTTGTTATGGAACAATCTTTTAAAGATTATTTTCAAAATAATGAAATTACAAATGATTAAAAAAGAAGATTTAAATAAGCCCATTTAAACCTTCAAAAAACATTTTAAATCTCAAATCACAAGGATTACCTTGCATAAATGTTTCTGTATGTATTATAACATTAAAAAACTTAAAAAGGCAAGGTATTTCCTGAAATTTTATGAAAGGATGGAAGTACATTGAAAATTAAAGGAATAACATCAGGAACTTATCTATTAAAGAGAATCAAAGATAAAAATACAAAACTATCTAGTAAAGAAATCTGTAATAACTGTAAATTTAAAAATACTTGCAAATATAGAAATATTAGTAAGTTTGAAAATGGCAAAGTATTTAACAATAATGTAGAATGTGAGTATTTTTATTTTATAATAACTCCTAAAGCTATATTAACAGTAGGTAGAGACACAACAACAGGAAAAGTAATGACTAAAACTTTTGTTGGAAAAAATGAAACTGAAGCTTTTAATAAAGCATTAACAGAAAAATTAAAACTAGATCAGAATGGTGGAATAAAAATTATTACAAAAAGCAATAAAACAATAGTTGATTTAGTAGAGGGAGTTTTAAAAGAAGATTACAAATTAGGTAAAATAAAACAAGCTACATTTAAAAGAAAAACTGATACATTAAAGAAATTACAAAAAGAGAAATTTACTAATATACCTATAACTAAAGTAAAAAGAGAAGATGTAATTAAGTATTTAGAAAGTCTAAAACTATATTCTAAAAGCACAATAAAACAAACCTATGAACTAATATGTATGGCATTTGGACAAGCAACTTATGAAAATATAATAACAGATAACTTTATGACAGGTTGGAAAAGAGTTGAAAAGCCAAAAAGTGAATATAAGAGCCATCATAGAAAGTCTTTAACTATTGAAGAACAAAAGAAATTAGTAGATTATCTAAATTTTGTAAGCCATGAAAAATGCCCTAATAAATATTTATTTTTATTGTTATTAACTACAGGAATAAGAATTGGAGAAGCATTAGTTTTAGATTATGAAAAAGATATTGATGTAACAAATGGAAAAATCTATATAAGAAAAACTCAAACGAAAAACATTAGTGGCAAAGTAATAATTGGAGAAACTGCTAAAACTGAAAATGGAGAAAGAACTCTAACTATGACAAATATAAGTAAACAAATAATTGAGTCAGCACTAGAGCATAAAATAACAAATAAAAATCATTTACTATTTTGTAAAGAAGATAAAACAATGCATATAGAAAATTCTATTAATAGTAACTTAAAAAGAATTGCAATGAAACTTGGAATTGGTATATATGAAGAAGAAAATAAAAAAGGTCAATTAGTCCAAAAGACTGATGTTCATACACATATGTTAAGAGGGACATTTGCGACAAGATGTGCTGAAGCTAAAATAGCACCAGCAGTCCTAAAAAAGATTTTAGGTCATTCAGATATTACAATAACTATGCAATACTATGTTGATGTAGATAGTGAGTTTGAAAGCTCTGAAAATAAAAATGTTGAAGATTATTTAATAGGTAAAGAAATTTTTGGAGTTGACTTTTCTACAGAAGATAAAAGTGATTAAAAGAAAACTAGATAGAATTTGTTGAAATTTAATAGTATAAAAAACATGAAATCTTCAACAAAAAACTTCAACAATTTAAAATAGTTCTTTGAAAATATTGATATATAAGGAAAAATAGCATTTGGTGTAAGCACCTCACCTCGACCATTTTTTGCCCTTTTTCAAGGGAATTTAAGAGAATTTATAAAAATTCAAAATTTATGAATTATGCTATTTTTCAATAAAAATGAAGAATAGCATAATTTTTTACGTTCTAAAAAATTCTAAAAAATATGCTCATTTTCTTCAACAAAAAATTTAACAAAATTTTCGAGTTCAAAAAAAGTTTCAACAATTTTTCAACAAAAGACTTTTAGCTAAATATCAATAGTTTTCAAAGTTCTTCAAATTAAAAGAAAGGAGAACTTATTCAAATGGAATTTATACCATACAAATCTAATGAATGTTTTGAACATCTATATTATCAAATACCTATGGAATTGTTTTTTAATAAGAATTACAAAGACAAGCTAAATTCAGATAGTAAAATTCTTTATGGATTTCTATTAAACCGATTGACCCTATCTAGAAAGAATAACTGGTTTGATGAAGAAGGTAATGTATTTTTAATATTTACTAGAAAAGAAGTTCAAGAATTATTGAATTTATCAGATAAAACTGCTACAAACGCATTTAAACAATTAAAAAAATGTAAGTTAATATATGAGAAAAAACAAGGTTCTACTAAACCTAATTTGATTTATGTAGGAAAAATAGATCATGATAAAAATCTTATGAAAGTGATTCGTAAAAATTACGAGTCAAGAGTCAGAAAATCTACGAGTCATGACACGGAAAATTTACAACCTAACTATAACAATAATAATTATAACTATAAAGGAAAAGGCAAATATAGTTTTCAAAATTATGAACAAAGGCATTATGATAATTTAGATTTTTTATATGCAAATAATTTTAATGGATTATATGAAAATTATAAAAAAGGATGTGTAGTGTTTTTATTTTATCTGACTATTAACCCATTGTATGTATATAATACATAGCAAGGCTAAATTAATTGTTATTTATATCATTAATCCTATTACTAGGAATGCTAATACTTCTAATATAGCCTCACCTCCTGACTCTTGATAAGAAATCAAGGTAGAAGGCAACACACACATCTGCTAAACTTACTTTCTATGGAAGAATTTTATAACATTTCTACTAAAAAGTCTATAATTTTTTCATAATTATTTATTTTTCTCTGTAGTAATTAAATTAAACTTTAAAAAATTCTAATTATTTCTATTCTAATCCTAGTGCTAAATTTACAATGTAAATAATTACAAAAATACTGACAAATTTCTATAAAAATGGTATAATATGTTTAGTCTATTGGTTTGAGGAGGGATTATTTTAAATGAAAAATTTTGATGTTTCTATAATTATGGGGAGTGATTCAGACCTTGATATTATGAAAGATGCTGCTAAATTTTTAAAGGCAATGGGGATTTCTTATGAGATGAAGATTTTATCTGTTCATAGGACTCCAGAAAAAGCTATGGAGTATGCCAAATCTTTAAAAGAAAATGGTGTTAAAGTTATTATTGCAGGTGCACGGAGGTGCTGCTCACTTACCTCGGTGTTTTTGCTGCAATGCTTCCTTACGTTCCTGTAATTGGTATACCAATTCATACAAAAACTTTAAATGGTGTGGATTCGTTATATTCTATTGTACAAATGCCTTCACGGAATTCCTGTTGCAACAGTTGCTATTAATGGAGCTAAAAATGCTGCAATTCTTGCAAGTTCTATATTGGCTATAGGAAATGAGGAAATTAAAGAAAAACTTATTGATTTTAAGTCTTCTTTAAAAGATGCTGTATCTAAAAAGGATGAGAAATTACAAAATTTAGGCTATGAAGCTTATTTAGCACAAATGTAGATATGTTTCTATATAAAACAATAGTTATAATTTAAATTACCTAAATATATGCAAAAAAAGAGGTTACTTTGATGAAAATACAATTTTTCATGTGTGCCTTTTTTACAAAACGAGAAAGGAATGAGATATTTTATGAAAAAGATTAGTAGTGGTAAAGTTCGCGAAATTTATGAAGTAGATGATGATAAGCTTATGCTTGTTGTCTCTGATAGAATTTCTGCTTTTGATGTCATTTTACCAAGTGAAGTTCCTGATAAAGGAAAAATTTTAAATAAAGTTTCTGAATTTTGGTTTAATTTTACTAAGGATTTTGTTAAAAATCATGTAATTTCAACTAATATTTCTGATTTTCCAGAAGAATTTAGAACCTCTGCATTTGAAGGAAGAAGTATGCTTGTTAAAAAATTACAAATGTTGCCTATTGAATGTATTGTAAGAGGTTATATTACAGGATCTTGTTGGAACAGTTATAAAGAAAATGGTACTGTTTGTGGTATAACATTACCTCGGAGGGTTACAAGAATCAGAAAAACTGCCAGAGCCAATCTTTACTCCTTCGACAAAAGCTGCTGAGGGGCATGATGAAAATATTAGTTTTCTCCAAACAGTTAATTTAATTGGAGAAGATCTTGCAAAAAAAGTAAGAGATACTGCAATAGAAATTTATTCAAAATGTGCTAACTATGCTACAACAAAAGGAATTATTATTGCAGATACTAAATTTGAGTTTGGTTTAGATAAAAATGGTGATTTGGTTTTAGGTGATGAGGTTTTGACCCCAGATTCTAGTAGATTTTGGCCTGCTGATATTTATAAAGTTGGATGCTCTCAAAAGAGTTTTGATAAACAATATATGAGAGATTGGTTAAAACAAACTAATTGGGATGCTACAAATCCTACACCTATTCCTAAAGATGTTATTAATACAACAAGATCAAAATATATTGATGCTTATGAAAGATTAACTGGAAAGAAATTTTAATTGTAAAAAAAGAAATAATGTAGATTATATTCTTAAAATAACCTACTTGTATACACCCAAGTCATATGCAGTGAAAGCCCCTTTAAGTAAATGGGGCTTTATTTTTGTAATTAAACATTATATCAAAATAGCAAACTACAAAAAGTAACAAAAAGCCTCTTTTTTAATGGATGTAGCTTGCCAAGCAAGACACGGATGTGGATTATAGTATTTATTCATTTTGAGATTTTATATTTCTTAGTTGTATAAAAATTAGAAATTTCCCTACAACTAAAGAAACTTCTAAAACTAACATTAATTGGTAATGGTATTTTCCTCGCTCCTTATTTATATTTGATCTTTATTATAACATTATAATTTGTCAATATTTTTTATACATTTACTTCAACTTTCACATCTTTTATTAAATCTCCATATTTTTCAAGCACTGGTTCTACTGCTATTTTAATAAAATCTTCTACTTGTTTAGGTGCTATTCCACATAGATTATCTGGGTTTAGTGCATTAATTATTTCTTCTTCAGTTAGACCAAATGATGGGTCGTTTGCAATTCTTTTTATTAGATCATTTGGTCTTCCATATTCTTTTACCTCTTTTCCTGATTCCATTGAATATATACGTATTTTTTCATGTAAAACTTGTCTATCTCCACCTTTTAGCACTGCATTCATTATTATTTCTTCCGTTCCCATAAATGGTAATTCTTGCATCATATTGGTTTTTATTACGTTTTCATATACTACTATTCCAGACGTTATGTTCGCATATAATATTAATATTGCATCTATTGCCAAAAAGCTTTCTGGTACACATATTCTTTTATTTGCTGAATCATCTAGAGTTCTTTCTAACCATTGAGTTGCAGCAGTTATACTTGGATCCATGCTAAGTACCATTACATGTCTTGAAAGTGAGTTTATTCTTTCACTTCTCATTGGATTTCTTTTATATGCCATTGCTGATGAACCTATTTGTGATTTTTCAAATGGTTCTTCTAATTCTTTTTCATGTTGTAATAATCTCATGTCATTTGCAAATTTTGATGCACTTTGTGCTATGCTTGATAATACGTTTAGTACTCTTCCGGTCTTGCTTTCTTGTATATGTTTGTCCTGATATGTTATATACTTTATCAAATCCCATTTTTTCTGCAATACTACTATCTATTTGTTTTACTTTTTCTTCGTCTTTAAATAGCTTCATGAAACTCTCCCCGAGTTCCAGTTGTTCCTTTACATCCAAGTAATTTCATATGGTCTATTACGAAGTTTAGTTCTTCTAAGTCTTCTAATAAGTCTTGTAACCATAGTGTTGCTCTTTTTCCAACTGTTGTTAATTGTGCTGGTTGGAAATGTGTATATCCTAAACATGTTACATCTTTATTTTTTAATGCAAATTCTTTTAGATTGCTTATTACTAATACTAATTTTTGTCTTACTAATTTTAGTGCTTCTTTCATTAATATTACGTCTGTATTATCTGTTACGTAACAAGATGTTGCTCCTAAATGTATTATTGGTTTTGCATTAGGGCATTTTATTCCGAATTCATATACATGACTCATTACATCATGTCTACATTCCGCTTCTCTTTTAGCCACTATTTCATAGTCTATATTGTCCACATTTTGTTTCATTTCGTTTATTTGTTCTTCTGTAATATTTATTCCTAATTCTTTTTCAGTTTTAGCAAGTGCTATCCATAATTTTCTCCATGTGCTATATTTGGTATCATTCGACCAAATTTTATTCATTTCTTTACTTGCATATCTTTCTGAAAGCGGTGTTACATATATATCTTTTTCCATTATTTTTCTCCTTTTTTTGATTTTCTGATATTTTTATTTGCTTTTTAGATGTATTGTGATAATATATTTTTGTTGTTAGAATATTACCTTGTATCTTAGTTGTATTCACTAGCAGTTGCAATTCTTCAACTGTTAGTATCATGCATCATAAGTAGATGTGATAAAATTGGTATTAGATAAATTAGCTTTAAATTTTAACTAGCAATAATATTCTACACCTGATGCAAATATTTTTTGGTCTTTGTTTCCTAGTACATTTTTTAGTATGTCGCTTCTATAGCTTCTTTCTGAATGTCCCATTTTTCCTAATATTCTTCCATCTTTACTTGTTATTCCTTCTACTGCATATATAGAACCATTTGGGTTATATTCTATATCCATACTTGCATTTCCATCTAGGTCTATGTATTGTGTTGCTATTTGTCCATTTTTTATTAGTTCTTGCATTGTTTCCTCATTTGCTACAAATTTTCCTTCTCCATGTGATATTGGTATTGTGAATTCTTCTCCTAATTTTACTTTGCTAAACCATGGTGATAGTTTTGATACTACTTTTGTATTTACCATTTTTGATTGGTGTCTTGCTATGTCATTAAATGTTAATGTTGGCATCCAATCAGCCATGTCTATTATTTTTCCATATGGTAGTAACCCTAGTTTTATTAGTGCTTGGAAACCATTACATATTCCTAGTATTAATCCATCTTGCTCATTTAAGTGCCTTCCGTATTGCTTCTTTTAATTTTTCATTCCTAAATACTGATGCTATAAACTTGCCTGAACC
Organism: uncultured Clostridia bacterium; assembly: GCA_948852375.1. The sequence continues at coordinate 9,588 of CAQOYX010000017.1, read as the reverse complement.
GTCTGGTTCATCTCCCGCACTAAAGCCTCCTGGTAACATTATTATTTGTGCTTCGTTTATTTGTCGTGCAAATTCTTCTATTGATTCTTCTATGTATTCTGGTTTTAGGTTTCTAAATACACTTGTATTTACAATCGCTCCTGCATCTTGGAATGCTTTTGCTAAATCGTATTCACAGTTTGTTCCTGGGAATATTGGTATAAATACTCTTGGTTTTGCAATTTTTATTTTTGATTCTATGTTACATGTTTTATTACTTAGTATGTTTATTTCTCTTTTTGTAGATATAGTATCTATTCCTACATTTGTGTAGGTTGGGAATACACCCTCTAGTGGTGCTTTCCATAGTTTTATTAGTTCTTCTAAATCTAATATTTCGTCTTTGCTTATTTGTATTTTGCATTCTTTAATTGTGTTTCCTAAAAGTTCTATTTTGTCTATATCTAATTCTTCTCTAGCTTCAATTATAAAAGTTCCATAACGTGGTTTAAATAAACATTTGTCTTTTTTAAATTCAAATCCTATTTTGTTTCCAAAGCACATTTTACTTATTGTATCTGCTATTCCATGTTGCCTTACTGTAGCAACAGATATTGCCTTTCCTTCTTTAATTAATTTGTTGATTATTTCATAATTTTCTTTTAAGTTTTCAAAGTCTGGTATAAAGTCTTTGGTATATTTAGTTGTTAATATGTATACTTTTGAATCTGCTTTTTTAAATTCATTTGATACTACTTTTTGGGTATCTACTACACCTACACAGAATGATACAAGTGTTGGCGGTACATCTAGTTCATTATATGTTCCTGACATGCTGTCTTTTCCACCTATTGCTGCAATTTTTAATTTTTCTTGTACTAAATATGCTCCAAGTAAACTAGCTAGTGGTTTTCCCCATCTTGATGGTTCGCATTGCAATTTTTCAAAGTATTCTTGAAATGTTAGCCATGCTTTTTTATAGTCTCCACCACATGCTACATATTTGGTAATTGAATCTATTACTGCAAATACTGCTCCATGGAATGGACTTATTTCTGAAAGATATGGATCATATCCATATGACATTATTGTTCCAGAATTTGTGTATCCATTTAATGTTGGAATTTTTGCACACATACTTTCTGCTGGTGATAACCCATATTTTCCTCCAAATGGCATAAGTACTGTTCCTGCTCCTATTGTACTATCAAATCTTTCTACTAATCCTTTTTGTGATGCACAGTTTAAACTAGAAATGACTTCTTTCCATCTATTTACTTTAGAGCAATTAATTCCTGTTGTTTTAAAACAATTTTTTTGTGAAGATGAACTCTTCCCTTTATTTTCACTAAAATATTCTTCTAAGCCAACTGGTTTTTCTATTTGTGCTTTTGCTTTTTTTGTCTCTCCGTTTGTATCTAAGAATTTGCGACTTATATTTACTATAAGTTTTCCTCTCCAATACATTTTTACTCTTGGTTCTTCTACTATATCTGCTACTACACTTGTTTCTATGTTTTCTTTATTTGCTAATTTTTCAAATTTGTCTACATTTTCCTTTGCTACTACAACAGCCATTCTTTCTTGTGATTCTGATATTGCCAGTTCTGTTCCTGTAAGTCCTTCATATTTTTTTGGTACTTTATCTAAGTTGATTACTAAACCATCTGCTAGTTCTCCTACTGCTACTGATACTCCACCTGCTCCAAAATCATTACATTTTTTTATTAGTTTTGCTACTTCTTCATTTCTAAATAGTCTTTGTATTTTTCTTTCCTCTGGTGCATTTCCTTTTTGTACTTCTGCTCCACATGTAGTTAAAGATTCATTTGTATGTGCTTTTGATGAGCCTGTTGCTCCACCACATCCATCTCTTCCTGTTCTTCCTCCAAGTAGTATTACTTTATCTCCTGGCTCTGGGCTTACTCTTACTACATTTTTTGATGGTGCTGCTCCTATTAGGGCTCCTATTTCTAATCTTTTTGCTACATATCCTGGATGGTATATTTCTGCTACTTGTCCTGTTGCAAGTCCTATTTGGTTTCCATATGATGAGTATCCTCTTGCTGCTTCGTTTGTTAGTTTTCTTTGTGGTAATTTGTTTGGTATGGTTTGTTCTACACTGACTCTTGGGTCTCCACATCCTGTTACTCTCATTGCTTGGTATACATATACTCTTCCTGATAATGGATCACGAATTGCTCCGACCTAAGCACGTTGCTGCTCCTCCAAATGGTTCTATTTCTGTTGGGTGGTTGTGTGTTTCGTTTTTAAACATTATTAAGTATTCTTCTTCTTTTCCATCTACCATAATATTTGCTTTTATACTACATGCGTTTATTTCTTCTGATTCGTCTAAATCTTTTAACAATCCACGCTTTTTTAGTTCTTTTGCTGCTATTGTTGCTATGTCCATTAGGCATATGTCTTTTGTTCTTTCTTCATATACATATTTTCTTGATGCTATGTAGTCTTCGTAGATTTCTTGTAGCAAGTCCCATTTTATATCTATTACTTCTAGTTTTGTAAGGAATGTTGTATGACGGCAGTGATCTGACCAGTATGTATCTATCATTTTCATTTCTGTTAGGCAAGGGTCTCTTTTTTCTTCATCCCTAAAGTATTTCCTGCAAAATTTTAAGTCGGCTAGATCCATGGCAAATCCATATTTTTCGCAAAAGTTTTTAAAATCTTCGTCTGTCATGTGTATGAAACCTTCTATAACCTCTACATCTTCTGGTTCTTGTATTTTTTCTTCTAAAGAATCCTGCTTTTCTAAACTTGCAATTCTAGAGTCTACTGAATTAATTAGGTATTTTTTTATTTTTTCTACTTGGGTATCTGTAATTTTCCCTTTTAGTATGTATATTTTTGCAGTTTTTGCAATTGGGCGTTCTTTTCCACTGATTATTTGCAAACATTCTGCAAGTGAGTTTGCTCTTTGGTCAAATTGCCCTGGTAAGAATTCTTGCGCAAATACTTTGTTTTCACCAAAGTCGTATTCTTCATCAAAGCATATGTCTACTTGTGGTTCTGAAAATACTGTGTTTTTTGCTTTTTGGTATGTTTTTTCATCTATTCCAGATACGTCATAACGGTTTAGTATGATTATGTCTTCTAGTTCTTTTATTTGTAGGTTTTCTTGTAGGTCTTTTAGGATTCCTTTTGCTTCTATATCGAATCCTGGTCTTTTTTGTACGTAAATTCTTTTTACCATGATTTTTTCACTCCTCTTTTTTATTTCTTGCACCATCCGCTTCCATGAAGTAATATATTTTATTTTCTTCATTTCACCCTCCCAACGCTCATGGGTATTCCCTCGCCTCTTGGCTGTCTGGGTTACATTATGAAAATAAAATATATTACTTCACTCAAGCTAGTTTGGACTATTTTTACAGATTTATGTTAATTTCTTTATTTCCTTCTACAGCCTCTCCTATTACATAGGCTGTTTCTCCTGCTTCTTTTAGGATTTGTAATGCTTTTTCTTTTTCTTCTTTTGACACTATTATGCTCATGCCTATTCCCATGTTGAAGGTGTTGTACATGTCTCGCTCTGGAATGTTTCCTTCTTTCTTAATTAGTTTAAATATGCTTGGTATTTCATATGAGTTTTTATCTATGTTTAATGCTATATGTTCGTTTAACATTCTTGGCATGTTTTCATAGAAACCTCCTCCTGTAATGTGTGATATGCCTTTTACTTTTACTTCTTCTATTAGTTTAAGTACTGGTTTTACATATATTTTTGTTGGCTCTATTAGTGCTTCCCCTAGTGTTTTTCCTAATTCTGGTTTGTACTCTTTTAGGTTTTGTTCATTTACATTAAATATTTTTCTTACAAGTGAAAATCCGGTTTGAGTGTACTCCGCTTGATTGTAAACCTATTATTACATCTCCTATTTCTATATTTTGGGGATTTATCATTTTTTCTTTGTCTACTATTCCTACACTAAATCCTGCTAAATCATATTCGTTTTCAGCATATAACCCTGGCATTTCTGCTGTTTCTCCTCCAATTAATGCACATCCTGCCATTTTACAACCTTCTGTTACTCCTTTTACAATGCTTGCTACCATTTCTGGTATGTTCTTCCATAGGGATATGTAGTCTAAGAAAAATAATGGTTTTGCTCCACAGCATATTATGTCATTTACACACATCGCTACACAATCTTGTCCTATTGTGTCGTGTTTGTTCATTAAAAAAGCCAATTTTAGTTTTGTTCCTACTCCATCTGTTCCAGATACTAAAATTGGTTTTTTCATATTACTTATATCAGGCATAAAAAGCCCGCCAAAACCTCCAAGGTCTCCTTCCACCCCGTTTTGTGTATGTACTTTGTACATATGATTTTATTAGTTCTACTGATTTATATCCTGCTGTAACATCTACTCCAGCTTCTTTATAACTTTCGCTAAAACTTTTTTCCATAAGGGTATCTCCTTTTCTTTTTTCTACTTTTATATAATACTATATTACGACTTTTTTTACAAGTTTTTTACAAGATTTTCTTTACGGAAATATAATTTTCAAAAAAGTACTAAATTTTTATATAAGTGTAATTATTTTTTATTTGAATATAAATATCTTCACTATTTGTACACTTCCAAGTATCCCAAATATTGGATATAATAAATTTATTAATGTCGTAAATCCTACTTTTGAAACTGGTATTGCACTTAATACTAATATAATTGCCATTTTTTTGTATCTTTTTGGATCTTTTTCATAGTTTTTTAGTAAACTATATCCTGCTGATATACTAGATGTGAATATTGCTAGTAATATTATTCCTCCATATATGTATTTATATATTCTTCCACTCATTCCTGCTACATATACTGTTGGTAAATCTATTTTGTTTATGTCTATGTCTACTTTTAATAGTAGTCCATATATTGCTAATGCTACTATTATTAGGGTTATTACTATTATTATTGCGATTTGTTTTGTTTGTTTGTCTGTTTTTATGTATTTTTTTAGTGGTATTAGTATTGGTATTAGTGTTATGCTATTGTAACTTGAATATATTATTCCACTGTATATGCTTTTTAATAAATTGTTTTCTATTGCTTTTTGCCCTATGTTTTGGTATGCATCCATATTTTTGCCGATTAGTATAACTATTAATCCTATTAGAATTGGTATTAGTATCATATTTACTTTTATGATTCCTTCTATATTCCCCATGAATATTTTATAACATAATATTATGATTATTATTGTTCCTATAATACTTGGAGTTCCTAATTCTTGACTAAAGTATGCACTAAATCCCGCTACCATTACATAAAACGATAGTAGCAGAAATATGTTTATTATTTTTTTTAGTATTTCATTTGTTTTTTTATTTTGATTTATATAATCTGTTAATTCACTATAATTTTCTAATTTGCTTTTTCTTGCTATTTTTAATACTTTATATATGATTAATCCTATTAATATTTGCGATATTATTAATCCTATTATTCCATTTTTTCCGTATTTTCCAAAGAATAAATATATTTCTTTTCCGTGAAGCAAAACCTGCACCTATTATTGTTCCAATTGCCACAAAAGCAACCTTTAATATATTCTTCATAAAAAAACCTCTCTTAGTTTAATATATGAGAGGTTTTGTTTTTTTATTATTTAATGTATACACATTATTTTTATTTTTTATTCTTTCTAATGACCCACACTATAATACCTATTACAATTATGATACATGGAAAAATTGTTATTGCTATTTTTATATTTCTATCTTGGATATCTGTTGCTGTGTAAGTTATTATTCCTGTGTCTTTTCTTATTGATATTGTGTTTTCTTTGTTTGTTAGTTCTGCTATTGTATTCAAAATGTAGTCTTTGTTGTTATAGAATTGTATTGGATACATTCCGAGTGTTTCCTATTGTTATCCAGTAATCTACAACGATTAGGTTGTTTGCTAATAAATACATTTCGGCTTCTTTTTCATCTGCTACTTTTTTTGTTAATTTTGCTCCTAATATAAATTTTCCTTCTTCATCTGATGATATTTGATAACTTGAACCGTTTTGTACTTCTTTTCTAAATAGTGCTGTTTTGCTTGTTTGTAAGATTACTTCGCTTGTTACATTTAGTTCTTCTAGTTTTTCGTCTTCTTCTAAGGTTACTTTTGATGAGTTTATTAGTAGTATTCCTCCGTCTGTAGCTATGTTTTTTGTTGCTTTGGTAATTGAAATTTCAGGTATTATATAGTTTGGTGATGATAATACTGTTTTGTTTTTATCTTGTTCTAGTACTATTCCATCATCAAATTTTGCTCCAAATAAGTCTAATATTTTTTGTATATTTTCCATATTTGCTTTGGTTCCTGTTGGTTCATTTAGCCATAGTATTTTTCCACCATTATTTATATAGTTTATAATTTCTTTAGTTTCTTTTTCTATAAAATCTTTCTGTGGGCTTGATATTACTAATAGATTCACATCTTCTGGTATGGTTTCTTGTATTAGCAAGTCTAATGTTTCTATTTGATTTACTTCATTTTCTAGATAAGCTTTTAACATTTTCATGTCTTCATCTATATTGTATTCTCCATGTCCTGTTAAAAAGTAAATTTTAGGCTTGTTACCGTATGTTTAAACTTACTATTGCATTTGTTATTTTTTCTTCTGATAAGTCTATTTGCTGGTATGTTGTATAATCATATGTATATAGTTCATCTACTAATATTAGTTTACTTTGTTTTTCTGTTTCTACGATTATTATTTGTGTTTCATCTGTTATACCATATTTTGATTTTATATCTATTCTATCTTGTATATTGTCTATTATTTCATATGTTATTTTATTATTCTGCTTTTTATATTGTTTTACTAATTCTTCAAGTGATGTTTCTTTAGTAAATCCTATTAGATATATTTTTGTTTTTTCTTGTATGTCTTTTATCTGATTTATTGAGTTTTGGGATAGTGTGTATAGTTTGTTTTTTGTTATATCTATATCAGCTAAGTCTAGTTGTTGTATTAGTATGTTTATTCCTATAAATACTATAAATAGGCTTAATACTAATATTATAGTTTTAGTAATTTCTTCTTTACCTCTTTTTCTTTGCAATACTTTTATTGTAAGTAATATGAATAAAATAGTAAATGTTATGTATGTTACTATTTCTTCTAATGCAATTATCCCTCCGAGGAAATTTATCAAACATTTGAATTAATGATATTGACATAAATATATCGCTAAAGTTTGGTAAGAACCACGTTATTATAAAAAATCCTATTGTTAATATTCCTGCTATTATTTGATTTTCTGTTAGGCTTGATGCGAACATTCCAAATGATATGTATGCCATGCTTAGCATAAAAAAACCAAGGAGAGTTATTAGTACTGTTTGTATATGTGGTGTTCCAAAAAAATATAGTAATCCCAAATAAAATAATGTGCATATTTCTGTTATTGCAACTACAAATATGCTAGCTAGAAATTTTCCTATAACTATTTTTCTTATGCTTATGGGTGATGTGTATAAGAGTTGTTCTGTTCCTAGTTTTTTTTCTTCTGAAAACATTTTCATTGTTAGTATCGGTGTAATAAATGTTAGTATTGTTGATACTGAATAGAACATGTTTTCAAATTGCAAACTCATATATCCTATTACATCTAAATAGAAAAATATACTACACATTGCTAAAAATATACCTATAAACACATATCCTATTGGTGTTAAAAAATAGCTTTTTACTTCTTTTTTGAATACTGCCCACATTAGTTTTCTTCCTCCTTTTGCTCTTTATCTTCTATTAATTTCATGAAAACATTTTCTAATGTTAATTCATCTTTTTTTAGTTCAAAGATTGTTATCTTGTTTTTTGCATATTTTTCAAATAGTTCTTTTCTTATGTCCATTTCTCCTTCTATTTCTATTTTATATTGTTTTGTTCCGTCTTGGTTGTCTATTTGTAGTTTTATTTTGTTTACTCCTTTTATATTTTTTGTTATTTCTTCTATTTTTTCTTCTGCATCTTCTACTGTTACTGTAATTGTATTTTGATTTCTAACTTTTTGTTCTAAATTTTTTGGGGTGTCTTTTGCTATTATTTTTCCATTGTTTATTATTATTACTTTTTCACATATTTGGCTTATTTCTGATAGAATATGGGAACTTAAGATTATAGTATGCGTTTTCTTTAGTGATTTTATTAGAGTTCTAATTTCGGTTATTTGTTTTGGATCTAATCCTACAGTTGGTTCATCTAGTATTAGTATTTTAGGCTCACTTACTATTGCTCCTGCAAGGCTTACGCGCTGTTTGTATCCTCTTGATAGATTTTTTATTAGTTTGTTTTGTACTTCTTGTAGATTTGTTTGTTTAATTGCTTTTTCTACTTTTTCTTTTTTTAATCTTTTATCTATCATTTTCAAATCTGCTGAATATTTTATGAATTCTTTTACTGTTAAATCATTATATAATGGCACTCCTTCTGGCATATAACCTATTTGTTTTTTTGCTTTTTGTGAATTTTTTAAAATGTTATTTCCGTCTATTATAATTTCTCCTTGTGTAGGTTGTATAAATCCTGTTATCATGTTCATTGTAGTACTTTTTCCAGCACCATTTGGACCGAAGTAAACCTACTATTTCTCCTTCTTGTATAGAAAAATTTATATTATCTACTGCTGTAAAATTGCCATATCTTTTAGTTACATTTTTAACCTCAATCAAATTAGTTCCCTCCTCTAAATTTTTGCTAATCTTTCTGTAAAATATTAGCACCACTTTACTTCATTTTCAACCATATTTCCAATAATTTACATTTTGTTCACTAAAATTTCACACATAACATAATAACTATCTAGCTTTTAATGACACCAAAAATAAAGCATGTGTATTCAAAAATTTTATTAACACATGCTTTACAGTTTTATTTATATATTAGGTTGAATCAATCTCTTTTTCTTCATATTTCAAATACTTTACAAACGCTACCAAGCTAAAGACTTTAATGCATCTCTACCAATGTTTAGTGCTATTTTATATAAAGTGCGGGCCTAAAGCCTCTGCTTGTGTTGGTGTTGTCAGCCCAATCGTGACCACGGTATGCCACTGGTTGAGACTCTGGAGAGCTGTAGAAGGCACCCCAACGAAGCAAGTAAGTCAATTTGTTGTCCTTATCCATGAAACACATCTCCTGTGTCTATTCCTATAAATTTCCAGCACAAATCATATATGTTATTTTTTTTGTTCCATCTGAAAATCATGTTGTTCTTATCTCACAATGATATGTTGTATCTGATGCTACAAAGCTTCCGCTTTCTATTCCATTATCTGGATTTGCTACTATATATCTTCCTCTTCCTTGTTCATATTTTAACCCTGTTGCTTGATTATAATTCCCCCATGTTGTATTTTTTACATCTGAATAATCACTTGCTTCCGATATATATTTAATTGTTACATCCCACATTGTTCATGTCATTAATCCACTACTTACTGTATTTGTATTATCTCTGCTCTATTGGTACTTCTATCCCAGTTTCCTGTTATCTGGGTAGGAAAACTTTCTACTTTTGTGTAATTTCCTTCTGTACATGGTATCCATACAAATTGGTTTCCATATATTACTTTATCTTTTTC